>JAZGJJ010000037.1 GCA_036482575.1 Thermodesulfobacteriota bacterium | reverse complement strand
AGCGGAAGAGGTGAAAAGAGTGGAAGGGGCGGAAAGACGAGGAAGAGGAGATGAGGCACTTAAAACTCCACCTTGCATATAAGAGTGTCAAGAGGCTCCGCGACATCGTGGCGAGCCTCGTAAGGCACGGCTTCTACCCCCTTATGGAGAGCCTGCACCTGACCCCGCTTATCTCCATCCCCCAGAGGCTCATGCGCTGGCGGGCAGGCCGCGAGAAAGAGGAGCTCTCGCTTGCCGTAAGGACAAGGCTCGTCTTCGAGGAGCTCGGCCCGACCTTCATAAAGTTCGGCCAGATACTGTCCACCCGCCCCGACATAGCGCCCGGGGAGTTCATAGACGAACTCCTGAAACTCCAGGACGAGGTCCCTCCCTACCCTTACGAAGAGGTCGTCTCCATAGTGGAGGACGAGTTCAAAAGGCCGGTGGGGGAGATATTCTCGAAGATCGAACGTGAGCCCGTCGCGGCGGCCTCCATAGCGCAGGTCCACGGGGCCGTGACCACGGCCGGAGACGAGGTGGTCATAAAGGTCCAACGCCCGGGGATAGAGGAGACCATCTCCACGGACATCGCCATACTCTCGTTCATCGCCAGGCGCATGGTCCGCTATCTCCCCGAGAGCCGCGTATACGACCCGGTGGGCGCGATCGAGGAGTTCGCGATGACCATAACCCGGGAAATGGACTTCACGCTCGAGGCGAGCCACATGGAACGGTTCCGGAAAAAGTTCTCCGACGACCCAAGGGTCGTGGTGCCTAAGGTCTTCTGGGACTACACGGGGAAGAAGGTCCTCACCATGGAGAGGGTATCCGGCATAAAGGTGGACAGGGTGGAGGAGCTCGGGAAGAGCGGGATCGACACCAGGAAGGTGGCCCGCCTCCTTACCGACGTCTTCTTCCGGCAGGTCTTCGAGTTCGGCTACTTCCACGGCGACCTCCACCCGGGGAACATATTCGTTCAGGCCGACGACAGGCTGGCGC
Source organism: Thermodesulfobacteriota bacterium (assembly GCA_036482575.1). Taxonomy (NCBI): domain Bacteria; kingdom Pseudomonadati; phylum Thermodesulfobacteriota; species Thermodesulfobacteriota bacterium. The sequence continues at coordinate 6,125 of JAZGJJ010000037.1, read as the reverse complement.
TCGTGGACTTCGGGATAGTGGGCAGGATAGAGCCGCGTATGCAGACCGGGCTCGCGGACCTGCTCATATGCTCGGTGAAGGAAGACTTCGAGGGCCTCACAAAGACGTACCTGGGGATGGGCGTGCTGCCCGAGGAGGTCGACGAGGCCGCGTTCAAGCGCGAGTACTGGGACGTGACGCTCCATTACTTCGGGAGGCCGCTCAGCCACGTGAGGCTCGGCGACCTCTTCCAGGACTACATACGTATCGCGGCCAGGCACGGGATAAGGGTCCCGAGGGACCTCCTGCTCTTCGATAAGTGCCTTATAGAGCTCGAGGGGTTAACGCGCCTCCTCCACCCCGACGTGAACATCATGGAGGAGTGCGAGCCGTACGCCGCGAGGCTCGTCAAAGAACGCGTAAGCCCGGGGACGGTGGTAAAGGAGGGCGTCTCCACGCTCGGCGAATACGGCGAGCTCGCGGGCAACCTGCCGGAGTACACAAGCCGCATAATGAAAAAACTCATGGCCGACCGTCTGGCCATCGAGTTTGTGCACAGGGGGCTGGAGGAGTTCATAGGCGAGGTGGACCGCTCTTCCAACCGGGTCACCTTCGGCATAATAATGGCCGCGATGGTAATAGGCTCCTCCCTCATAATAGCGGCCGACGCCGGGCCAATGATGTGGGGCTATCCGGCGCTCGGAATCTTCGGCTTCCTCCTGGCCGGGGCCCTGGGGCTCTGGCTCGCGTTCCTCATCTTAAAGTCCGGAAAATTCTGACGGACGGCCCTCTTACTCCATGAAGATACTCAAGAACGGAAAAGGGTTGAAAAGCTCGAAGGGCCCGGTCCTTACGCTCGGCAACTTCGACGGCATGCACCTCGGCCACCAGAGGATACTCAAGAAGGTCGCCGCAAGGGCTCGGGAGCTCGGCTGCCCGTCGGTGGTCTACACCTTCGAGCCGCACCCGCTAAAGGTCGTGGCGCCCGGGAAGAGTCCCCCGCTTCTCCTGGACAGGAAAGACAAGTGCCGCCTCGTGGACTCTTTCGGCATAGACGCCCTGATACTCGCGAGGTTCACAAAGGAGTTCGCGTCGAAGCACCCGCGCGAGTTCGTCGAGGAAGTGCTCGTCCGCGAGCTTTCCGCCTGCGAGGTCTGGATCGGCCACGACTACGCCTTCGGCCGGGGAAAGCGCGGGACCGTGGACTACTTGAAACGCCTGGCCGGAGAGTTCGGCTTCAAGGTTCTGGTCGTGCCGGCCTACAGAAAGAAGGGCGCCGTGGTAAGCAGCTCCCGGGTAAGGGAGCTCTTAAGAGAGGGGGAGGTCCGGGAGGCGGCCGGACTCCTCGGGAGATGCCACATGATAAGGGGCGTAGTCGTAAAGGGCAGGAGGGTGGGCAAGGGGCTCGGCTTCCCGACGGCCAACTTGAAGGTCACGAGCGAGCTCGTCCCCCGGGGGGGAGTCTACGCGGCATACGCGAAGGTGGGCCGACGTGAGAGACAGGCGGTGGTAAACATCGGCATTGCCCCTACCTTTGCAAGCAAGAGGGGCGGCAAAAAGGGAGGCCGGAAGACGACCGTGGAGGTACACATGCTCGACTTCAAAGGGGACGTCTACGGGAGAGAGCTTGAACTCTCTTTCGTAAAGAGGATAAGGGACGAGGTGCGTTTCGGGTCAACGGAAGAGCTCTCCCGGCAGATAGAGAAAGACGTAAAAAGGGCCCGGCAGCTTACAGCCCGTCCTTTATAATCCGCGCAAGCAGGACGAGTCCCTCCCTATCGATAACCGTCGAGGGGTCGTGGTCCTTGCCCTCGGCGCGTCCCCTTACCTCCACGATGATGCCCTTCTCTTTAGCATAAAAGAGTACGCGGTGGTAGCCCGTCATCGAAGGTTTGATGTACCAGACGTACTCCCCCTGGTCCGGCAGGGGCTCGTTCTTCCCCATGTCGACGAGGAGCGTCTCCTCGTGTGTCGTCATGTACTCCAGGTGGGCGACGAAGATGGCGGTCCACTCCCCGTCCCCCGACAAATAGTACCCCTCCGGGCCGAAGGTGAAGTGTATCATCTTGTGGCTCTTCTCGACGTTCCTTTCGATCGTACCCGTATAAGAAATACGTTCCCGGAGGTCCGCTTCGGTTATAATGTCTTCGTACCGATCGAGGGGTTCCCTCCCGGCGGTATCCTTTCCCCCTTCTCCCCCCTCCCCTCCTTCTCCCCCAGAGCACCCGGACGCAGCCAGCGCAAGGGCCGCAACTAAGACCCACGCCGTCTTCATACCCCGTTTCTTGACCCTCTCTTGAGTTGGCATAAGGACATTCTACTTGAAACACCGTTTATTTCAACCAAAAAGCGTCCTGCCCTACCGAAAAGGGTTGTCTACTAACCACTATTTTTATTATAATACTTGGGATCGACTCAAGGGACCAAGGGGTCCGGGGGTTCAGCGTGGCGAAGGTTTCGGGCACAACAAGGATAACGGGCATATTCGGCGACCCCGTGGGGCATACGCTCTCTCCGGCCGTCCAGAACGCGGCGTTCGAGGAGCTCGAGCTTGATATGGTCTACCTGCCTTTCCACGTAAGGGAGGAAGCCCTTGCAGGGGCCGTCGGGGCCATAAGGGCGCTCAATATGGCGGGGGTGAACGTGACCATACCCCATAAGGAGAGCGTCACGGCTCTCCTTGACGAGGTCGATGAAGACGCGCGCAACACCGGTGCGGTGAATACCGTCGTAAACACCGATGGCAGGCTCGTGGGCTATAATACCGACGGCAAAGGGTTTCTCGCGAGCCTCGCCGAGGAGACCAACTTTAACCCCGGGGGGAAGGTGGTAATGCTCCTGGGCGCCGGAGGGGCGGCAAGGGGCATCCTGGCCGCGCTACTGAAGGAAAGGCCGAAGAAGGTCATAATAGCCAACAGGACCTCAAGCCGGGCTGAGGCCCTGGCCGAAGAGTTCGCAGGAAAATTCCCGGACGTGGAGGTCGAAGCGGCAGGCCTGAACCACGGCCCCGCGCTTGAGGAGACGGAGCTCCTCGTGAACTCTACCTCGGCCGGGATGGAAGGGAAAGACGTGCTCGATATACCGTTGGAGAAACTCCGCCCGGACGCGATAGTGTCCGACATAGTCTACAGTCCGCTCGAGACCGCCCTCCTTAAAGGAGCGGAGAAGAGGGGGCTCAGGACGCACGGGGGGCTGGGGATGCTCGTACACCAGGGGGCCCTCGGCTTCGAGCTCTGGACGGGAAAGAAGGCACCGATCGACATCATGCGGGCCGCCGCGCTTGCGGCCCTGGAGGCGAAATGAAAGCCGTATTCATAGCCGACTCGCACATAAAGGGGCTCGACGACCCGAACCAGAGCTCGCTCTGCCGGTTTCTCGATACCGTGGAGCCCCCGGACATGCTCGTAATAGTGGGCGACCTCTTCGACGCGTGGACCGGCTTTAACCACGCCGTATTCTACCGCTACTTCCCGCTTCTCATGAGCCTCTCGCGGCTAAGGGAGAGGGGCACGGAGATAGTCTACGTGGAGGGCAACCACGACTTCACCATGGGGGAGTTCTTTACCGGCTTTCTCGGGGCGAAGGTCTATCCGGACACCTGCGAGCTCGACCTCGACGGCAAGCGGGTTCTCGTCGCCCACGGCGACACGGCGGAGAAGGACATATGGTATACACTCTGGAGGGGTTGCTTGAGGCTCTTCATAAGGGCCATCTCTTTCTCCCCCTCGCTCGTATGGAACATAGGGGGCTGGATTTCGAGGAAGACCCGTACCTACTCGCCCGACAGGGCCGCCGCCATAGAGGGCCGCCAGAGGGCGTTCGCGAGAAGACGCATACGGGGCGGCCTGGACGGGGTAATACTCGCCCACTCGCACAAGCAGGCGTTCCACCGGGAAGAGACGGAAGGGAAGGAAGGTTTTTACGCCAACCCCGGGGCCTGGACCGCGGGCTCCATGGATTACCTCGTATACGAAGACGGGGAGTTCAGGCTCGAGCGATACCGGCCCGAGGAAGAAAAAACGCCGTTAAAAGCGGCGCGGTAGCTAACTCTTCGACGAGCGCCACGACCGTGTCCATGACGTTGGTGCCGGTAGGGCCGGGGGCGAGCTTCAGGTGGGCCTTTACGGCGGCCTCCACGGGGGAGGGGGGGGGAGCTCACTTGCGGGCGGTATCTTCCAGCGGTATGACGTTTTCGAGCGCGGCCTTCAGGGGTGCGGCGCAGTAAGGGCAGGCTACCCATTCGGGATCGGCGTCCTTAAAGCACGCGGGGCACTTCGGGTGTTCTTTTTTTGATTTCTTCGGCGCGATATATATAACCCTCATAAGCTCCTCGGGGGTGGTTATACCCTGGAGCACCTTATCGATGCCGTCCTCGTGTATGAGGGTCATCCCCTCCGCCATCGCCTCGCGCCTCAGGTCCTGCTCGCCGGCTTCCTCTATGATCATGTCCCTCAGCTTTTCGTTGAACGTCATGACCTCGTATGCCCCTATCCTGCCCTTGTAGCCCGTGCCGTTGCAGTTCCCGCAGCCCTTTCCGCGAAAGAGCTTTACCCCGCTCTTGCCGTCGCATCCGAGCCTTTCGAGCTCTTCGGCCGTGGGGACGTACTCCTCCTTACACTCGGAGCATATTCTCCTCAAGAGCCTCTGGGCGACGATGCCGTTAAGCGCCCCGGCTATCATGTACTTCGGGACGTCCATGTTCCTGAGCCTCGTGACCGTAGAGACCGCGTCGTTGGTGTGGAGCGTGGACAGGACCATGTGCCCCGTCATGGCGGCCTGGTGCCCTATGACGGCCGTCTCGGTATCGCGCATCTCGCCGACCAGCACCACGTCCGGGTCCTGCCTCAAGACCGCCCTCAGCGCCGCGGCGAAGGTGCGCCCGGCCCTCTCGCTCGTCGCCACCTGGCTTACGCCGGGAAGCTCGAACTCTATCGGGTCCTCTATGGTGATGATGTTTATGGTGTCCTCCTTTATCCGCTGCAGCACGGCGTACAGGGTGGAGGTCTTTCCGCTGCCCGTGGGGCCGGTCACTATCACCACGCCCTGGGGCCTCTCTATCATGCCCTTTACGCGCTCCTCGTCCCTTTTGCTGAGCCCCATGTCGTCGAGGCTCAAGAGCGCCGCGGAGGAGTCGAGGATCCTCATCACCACCGTCTCCCCGTACTGGGTGGGGAGCGTGGAGACCCTCAAGTCTATCTTCTTCTTCCCGAGCTTTACACTGATGCGCCCGTCCTGGGGGACCCTCCTCTCGGCTATATCGAGCTTGGACATTATCTTTACGCGCGAGGAGACCGGCCCGCTCACCCATCTGGGGAGGACCATCTCCTCCCTCATAAGGCCGTCCACCCTGAGCCTGACCACCACGCTCTTCTCCTGCGGCTCTATGTGTATGTCGCTGGCCTTGCCCTTCATGGCCTTGAAGATTATGGAGTCCACTATCTTTATGATGGGCGGGGCGCTGCTCTTCTTCACCAGTTCGTGTATGTCCCTGCCGCTATCCCCTTCGGTTACGAGCTCGAGGGGCGCCCCGCGCCCGATGTCGCCCATCAGTTCGTCGATGTGGTCGTCGTCGATCTGGGGCTCCTCTTCGCGGATCTCTTCCGTGTCGTAGTGGGTGCCGATGGTCTCGATTATGTCGGAAGAGGCCGCTATGGAAGGCTTGATGGTATAACCCGTGACAAACCTGAGGTCGTCGATGGCGTGCAGGTTCAGGGGGTCGGCCATTGCCACCACCAGCTCTTTTCCGTCCGTATAAAGGGGTATTAAGAGATGTTTCTTGGCGAGGTCTTCGCCTATGAGCCTGACCGCCTCAGGGTCCACCGTGGCGTTGGAAAGGGCGATAAAGGGTACGCCGAGCTGATAGGCAAGGGCCTGGGCGATGTCAATCCCCGAGGCATAACCGAGCTTTACTATAAGCTCGCCCAGCCGCCCGCCGCCCTTCTGCTTCCCACTCTCATCTATGGCGCTCTCTAGCTGCTCAGCGTTTATGAGGCCGGATTCGAGGAGGAGCTCGCCTATCTTCTTCTTTTTTCCCATATCCTCCGGTGCGTTGGTTTTCCACGGTTCTTGCTGGAAGGATACATGCCGAAAAGGCAGAGTTTATTTATACACCAAACGGCCGAAATTATCAATATAAAACGGCCTCG
>JAZGJJ010000036.1 GCA_036482575.1 Thermodesulfobacteriota bacterium | reverse complement strand
AACATCGACAGGAACGCGATCGGCATGACAAAGGCCCCGATGACCTTGAGCTTGTGTTTGAACTCCATCACGAGGTAGCCTATGTTCAGCGCCCACACGAAGAGTATCATCGACTCGTAGAGGTTGGCGAACGGCGCGTGGCCCGACTCCATGGCCCTTGTTATAAGGATCATAGTGGTGGAAGCGAGCGCCACGAACGCCATGGCAGTTCCGGTCTGCCCCATCCATTCCTTCTTTAAGACCCAGTAGCCCACGTAGAAAAGGGCCGTAATGAAGTAGAAGGCAAAGGACATCGTGAAGAACATCAGCGACATTACTACCTTTGGCTCGTTCATTCCGTAACCTCCGTCCCGGGTGCGGACGTGGCCTTCAAGGCCTCCATAAGCTCCCCGAACTCTTTTTCAAAGGCAAGGTTGTTCTTGTTTATCGTGCCGCCGACGCGCACGAGCGTGGACCTGTCCGACCTGTTTATAGTCACCCATATCCTCCTGTGGAACACAAAGAATGCAAGTATGAAGCCGAAGCTCATGATCCCCGTGCCGACCCATACTATATTGGTCCCCGGGTCCTTATTGAGCGATATGCCAGAGTAGTGGACGCCGTTAAAGGCGTTCAGCACGAGGTTGTAGTCCGTCTCCCCTATGGTCGAGAAAAGGCCGGGGTAGTTGAAGAACAGCCACGGCACGGCCACGAGGGTGCCGTCCTCGTAGACCTCCACCCTCACCGCCGGGTTGTCCGCCTCGCCGGACTTCGAAAAGACGGACTTGGACTTCTCGTCATAGGCGAAGTCCGAGACGTATCCCACCAGTTTTATGGAATAGGGGGTGCCGGGGATCTCCTCGAGCTCCATCCACCCCACGTTCACGAGGTCTCCCTCCCTGTACAAGCGGTCGTCCTCCCCGCTCTTTGCCAGGGCTATCTCGGCGTCCTTTATCCTGTCCCACGCAAGGCCCCAGCTCGACTGGTAGAAACGGATGCCCTTGTAGTAGAGCGGCTCGTTTACCCATATCTGCTTTGTGAGGACCTCCTCGCCCCCGTCTATTACCGTAAGGAGCGAGTTGTACTGTCTTATCTCGCCCGTGTCGTAGTACTCTATCCAGAACTTATCGAGCCTGAGCTTGAACTCCGCGTTCGGGACGTCTATGGTGGTGCCCACATAGATGCCCTTGAAGTCCCTGAACCCCTTATAACTGCCGACGATGGCGCCTATGAGTATGAGGAGCAGGCTAAGGTGGACAAAGTCCGAACCGAAGCGCCCGATGAGCCCCTTCCACGCGTATACCGAACGCTCTCCCCCCCCTCCTCCCCCCTCTCCCCCTTTGCCCCTGAACGCCCTGACCTTGTACCCCTTGCTCTTCAAGACACCCACCAGGCCGTCCCCGGCTGTGTCGACGTCCGCATCCACCGTAAAGCCGGCGTTGTTCCGGAACCTGTCTACAACGGCGGGGTCGAACTCCTTCGGCGGGGCAAGCAGCGTTCTCCACTTGGGCGGGAACCTCTCGATGGTACAGACGACGATATTCAGGGTCATAACGCCCAGGAGCCCCGTGAACCAGAACGAATGGTACATGTCGTTCAGACGGAGAGCGAGGATGACGTTCGCCCACTTCTCCCCGTAATCGGTCACGTACGTATCCACCGGCTGGTTCTGCTCTATGACCGTACCGATTATCGATGTGAGCGCGAGGATTATCAGGACGAAGACGATCAGCTTGACCGAGCTGAACAACTCCCATGTCGAGCGTAACACCCCCAGTATACCGGAGCCTACGACCTTGTACCATGCCTTTTTTTCCGCGCCCGCGGCAGCCTCGCTTACCTTATTCCCCATAGATGCCCGGGCTACTTCTTTTCACCGAACTGGGTAATGAAGTCCGCAGCGGCCTTGGCTACCTGGGTCTCCGGGTCTATCTTCACGACCTTCTCCCATGCCTCCACGGCCGCTACCTGATTCCCAAGGCCGTAGGCGAGTATGAACCCCTTGGTAAGCCAGATACGCTGGTAGTAAGGGTTCTTCGCTATGCCGTCCTCCACGTACTTGAGCCCCTCGACCGACAGCCCCATGTAATGGCTCGAAAGGGCCAGGTCGTTATAGGAGTCCACATCGTCCGGGTTGATCTTTATGGCCCTTTTATAGTACTCGCTCGCGTCTTCGAAGCGCCTCATCCCGAAATAAGTATCCGCCACGCGGGAGATCAACTCCGCGTCTTCGGGGTTCTCATCGAGCCTTGCCATAAGGTCGCCGAGGATAACCTGGTCGGCCACGGGAGGGGGCTCTTCCACGACCCTTTGAGTATACTGCACCTCCGCGCTGGAACCATTCCCGTCCACGGAGGCATTGCCTGAAAAGTTCGACCCCACCAGGTAACCGCCAATTGCGAAGACCAGAACTATCCCGCCAATCAGGAATCCCTTCTTGACGCTCCCATCATCCGTTGCTGTGCTCACCTCTTATACCTCCCGTCTATCGCCTTTCGTATGGCTATCACGTCCTCGCCGTTTTTGTGCATATTGCGCGCTATAAGGGCCTCGTTTATGCATATGTCGCAGTTGGCGGCATGGCGGTCCACATAGCAGGTAAGCAGGCTCTTGTGTCCCGCGTGCTTCTTGCAGTCACAGTAGCAATACAGGCTGTCGAGGATCTCGGGTATCTCCCTGGCCGCCTTGTACGAAGTCGCGACCTTCCCGGAAAAGTACGAGGGAGAGAGGGTCCCTCTCGTCTCCCCTCCCCTTAATGCCTCCGGGTCGATTACCTCCTCGCCGCCGCCGCACGACACGAGCGTCAGGGCCGCGCCGATAAGCAGAAGCAACCCCAACGCCGCCCCCTTTTTATTTCCATTATTTCCATTATCTCCAAACATAGTCAATCACCTCTACACGGATAAGTTGCCGTCCCCATCACTCTATATGCTAACAAACCAAGATTAAACTATTATTAAAAGTTGATTAGTATTTTCGGTTCGCGCCGCCTCACACCGCCTCCTTGCGGCTGGACGCGTAGTAGCTCTCGCGCGTCATCTTGACCTCCTCGTCGAAGAATATGCACTTGGTGGGGCACCTCTTTATGGGGTCGTCCGTCTGGGGACAGGTTTCGTAGTGGACCACGGCGAGGTTATCCTCCATGGTTATCCCGCCCTCTTCCGGGCAGTCCTTGGCGCAGAGCGTGCAGGCGATGCACGCCACCTTGCAGGCCTTCTTCGCCGCCCCGCCCTTGTCCCTGTTCTTGCAGTAGACGAAGAGTTTGTGTTCCTCGGGGTGCATCTCTATGACGTCCCTCGGGCAGGCCCTCGCGCACGCGCCGCACCCCACGCACTTGTCGTAGAAGACCACGGGC
>JAZGJJ010000035.1 GCA_036482575.1 Thermodesulfobacteriota bacterium | reverse complement strand
ACCCCCGCTTCGGCCCCACCATGGAGTGGGACACCGCGGCGGGGCAGGCCGTGGTAGAAAATGCCGGGGGCACGGTTATAGAGATGGAGACGGGCGAGCCGTTACGGTATAATAGGGAGGACCTCCTGAACCCGTGGTTCATGGTAAGGATTTCGAAGTGCGATGAGGCATAGAGGTGCCGTCATTATGGAAAGACCGAAGACAGCTCTCGCCCCGCTGATAGTGCTCGTCTGCCTTCTGTCGGTCGTCTGCGCCCATGCCGACGATACGGTGGAGTTAGTCAACAACCTGAAGAACGACGACCCCGCCGTCCGTATACGGGCGATAAAGGCCCTTGGAGGGACAAGGGACCCGAGGGCGTTCGACCCTATCCGGACCATGCTCTACGACAAGGACCCCGGTGTCAGGCGCGTCGCGACGCACGTCCTCGCGGTCGGCGGGGACAGGAGGGCCCTGGGGGCGCTCGTCGAGGTCTTGCAGGACAAGTACGCGGGCGACCAGCGGGTAAACACGGCCTATGCGCTCAGATATATCAAGGGCTCCGGGGCGGTGGATGCACTGGTTTCCGTACTGAAGGACGAAAACCCGGAGCTCGGGCGCATGGCGGCGAACACGCTCGGCTTTATCGGGGACAGGAGGGCTCTGGGGCCGCTTTTAGAGGTGCTTAAAGACGAAAGCTCCGGCGGGCCGAGGGCGGGCGCGGCCTTTGCCATCGGCAGGATCGGGGGCAGGGAGGCGTTGGAGCCGCTCCTTGCCGCGCTGAAGGACAGGGACCCGGCCGTCAGGCTCTCCGCGTCACAGGCGCTCGGAAATATCGGAGGCAAAAACGCCATAGAGCCGCTTATCGACGCCTTGAAGGACGAGGACCCCGGGGTCCGTATGGGGGTCTCCCTCGCGCTTACGGGCATGACCGGCCTGGACATGGGGGAGGACCACGGCATATGGCGGACCTGGTGGGAAGATAATAAGGACAGGTTTTAAGGGATAGGGAACTATCGCATGAAGATACTCATAGTAGGCGGCGGGGGCAGGGAGCACGCGCTCGCGTGGAAGCTCGCCCAGAGTCCTAAAGTCGAAAAGATATTCATTGCGCCCGGAAACCCCGGTACCGCGCTCCACGGAGAGAACGTCCCGATAAAGGCCGACGACATCGAGGGCCTTAAAGAGTTCGCGCTTAAGGAGAAGATAGACCTTACGGTCGTCGGCCCCGAGCTTGCGCTCACCCTCGGCATAACCGACGAGTTCGAGGCGGCGGGGCTAAAAGTATTCGGCCCCTCGAAGAGGGCCGCGGAGCTCGAAGGGAGCAAGGGTTTCTGCAAGGACCTCATGGCGCGCCATAACATACCCACGGCCGGTTATAAAAAGTTCTCCGAACCGGACGAGGCCAGGGCATACGTCAAGGGGCTTGGGGCGGACCGGACCGTCGTCGTAAAGGCCAACGGGCTAGCCGCGGGCAAGGGGGTCATAATCTGCCAGACTCCCGACGAGGCCCTCAGTGCCGTGGACCTTATAATGAAGGAGCGGGCCTTCGGCAAGGCCGGAGAGACCGTGGTAGTGGAAGAGTTCCTCGAAGGGGAGGAGGCCTCGTTCCTGGCCGTAACCGACGGCAGGACCGTCCTCCCCCTCGCCCCCTCGCAGGACCATAAGGCCGCCTGCGACGGGGACGAGGGGCCCAATACGGGCGGCATGGGCGCCTACTCGCCCGCACCCGTGGTAACCCCGGAGCTCGAAGAGGAGATAATGGCCACCATAATGGTCCCGACCGTGCGCGCGATGGAGGCCGAGGGAAGACTTTACAAAGGTATCCTCTACGCCGGTATTATGATAAAAGACGGAAGGCCGAAGGTCCTGGAGTTCAACTGCCGCTTCGGCGACCCGGAGGCCCAGCCGATCCTCATGCGCCTCACCGGCGACCTGCTGGAGCTGCTCCTCGCGGCGTCCGAAGGCAGGCTCGAAGCCGTGGAGCTTTCCTGGGACGAGCGGGCCGCCGTCTGCGTGGTTATGGCGTCCGAGGGCTACCCCGGAGAGTACGAAAAGGGCAGAGTGATAACCGGGCTCGACGAGGCCGCGAAGATGGAGGACGTAGTGGTCTTCCACGCCGGGACATCGGAACAGAGTGGGGAAGAGGACGGCAGGATAGTAACCTCCGGCGGCAGGGTGCTCGGGGTTACCGGGCTCGGGAGCGGCATAAAAGAGGCGATAGAGAAGAGTTACGGCGCCGTTAAAAAGATACGCTGGCAGGGCGCTTACTACAGGCGCGACATAGGCGCGAAGGCGCTCAATAAATAAAAGGAGGCTCTTATGGCAAAACCCCTCGTCGGAATAGTTATGGGCAGCGACTCGGACATGGCCGTGATGGAAGAGGCGGTGAAGGTGCTCGACGGCTTCGCCGTACCGCACGAAGTGACCATATCCTCGGCGCACCGTACCCCGAAGAAGACCTCCGCGTACGCCAGGAGCGCGGAGAGGCGCGGCATAAAGGTTATAATAGCCGGGGCCGGGGCGGCGGCGCACCTCGCCGGCTTCATAGCCGCCGAGACCTCGCTCCCGGTTATAGGGGTCCCCATAGGGTCGAGCATGCTGAAGGGGCTGGACTCGCTGCTGTCGACCGTCCAGATGCCCGGGGGGGTGCCCGTGGCGTCGATGGCCATAGGCGAGGCGGGCGCTAAGAACGCCGCCATATTCGCCGCCCAGATACTCTCGCTCTCCAACAAGCGGCTCAGGACGAAGGTCAAGAGGTTCAAGACGGCCCAGGCACGGAAGGTCGCGGCCAAGGCGAAAAAACTCAAGAAGTAAAGAAGGACCTTCCTTTGCCTACCACCTTGAAGCCTGACGGGCCTTTCGATAAGGCCGTCACCGCCTTTAAAAAAGGCGGTGTCATCGCCTACCCCACCGAGACTTTCTACGGCCTGGGCGTGGACCCCTTTAACGAAGAGGCCGTAAGGGGGCTCTTCACGCTCAAGGGCCGGCCGCCGGAGAATCCGGTGTCCGTTATCGTACGGGACCGGGAGATGCTGCGTATGGTGGTGGAGGAGGTCCCGCCGCTCGCCGAAAGACTTATCGAATATTTTTGGCCCGGCCCGCTTACCATCATACTGAAGGCAAGGGACGTCCTACCTCCGACACTTACGGCCGGGACCGGCACGGTGGGCGTTAGGGAGTCGAGCTCGGATACGGCCATGAAGCTCGTTACCGCACTCGGCTCCCCCATAACCGCAACGAGCGCGAACCCGTCCGGGAAACCCCCGGCCGCGACGGCCGACGAGGCGGCCGCCTACTTCGGGGACGGTATAGACATACTGATAGACGGCGGGAAGACCGGCGGAGGACTCGGGTCGACGGTCGTGGACGCGACCGGTGAAGAGATTGAAATAATACGGGAGGGCGAGATACCGGCCTCCGAAATATTAACACTCACGGAAAAGGGAGGTGAAGGATGAAAAGGCTTACAAGGTACTTCTTCGAAGGGCTTCTCGTAATAGTACCGACCGTTGCGTCGATCTACATAATATACCTGATATTCACGAAGATAGACGGGTTGCTGGGGCTGCCCATACCGGGGATGGGCTTTGTCCTGACACTGGTATCTATAACCTTCGTGGGGATCCTGGCCTCGACCTTCATTACGGAAAAACTCTTCGGCTACCTCGAAAGGCTCATCTCCAGACTCCCGCTCGTAAAGATACTCTACAGCTCGATAAAGGACCTCATGAGCGCGTTTGTGGGAGAGAAGAAGAGCTTCGACAAGCCGGTGCTCGTGACGATAGACGAGGGCACGGGCGCGAAGGTGCTCGGCTTCATAACCCGGGAGGAGCTCGGATTCCTGGGCGTTAAGGACCACGTCTCCGTCTACCTGCCGCAGTCGTACAACTTCGCGGGCAACCTCCTCATCTACCCGGCCGGGCAGGTAAAGCCGCTGGACGCCGACTCCTCGGAGGTGATGACCTTCCTGGTCTCCGGAGGGGTGTCGGGAGGGGGGGGCGGGAAGAATGGGTAGGACCGGTAATAAAAGGGTCCCGCTCTCCTGAAGCAGACGAAAAAAAGGGGAAAAAACAGTTGACTCCTTGTTCTACTTGTTATATTATATGCATAACTCACTTACCCTACCATAGGAGGTAGCCCGATGTCCTTAAAGTGGAAAGACTCGTTCTCCATAGGTGTAGACTCGATAGACAAGCAGCACAAGGAACTCTTCGAAGAGGCGAACGTCTTCATAACCAATATGAGTTCGGCGAAAGACATCAAGAAGATCCGCCGCATGTTCATCTTCCTTGAAAATTACGTCCTCCGCCATTTCCGGCTGGAAGAAAAACACATGCGCCAGGCCGGCTACCCGAAGTACGAATCACACAAGGCGATGCACGAGGAGTTCAAGTACTCCCTTGCCGGTTTGAAGGCCGCGTTGAACGAATGGGGTCCGAGCGAGGCCCTGTTGGGGAAAACAACCCGTTTCGTGAAAACATGGCTCCTGGCCCACGTGGGCAAGGCGGACAAAAGCTTCGGAGACTTCTTAAAGAAGGAGTCACCTGCGGCCAAGGCCGTACCGGCCAGTCGCCCGCAAGCCCGGAAGCGGCAAAGCCAGCCCCAAAAGGCTTGACGGGCGTACACGCGCGGACTTTTCCTATACCTCCCTGCCCCGGCAAGGCAATGCCACATAAACGAGACAATGCCGGTCCTTAACTCCGAGTAAAAAGGTTGACCGTTCCCCGCTTTTAACATAACATAGGGGTGATTCCGCTTGTAAACCTTATTCAACCTGGGAGGTGAGCCGTGGCACTCGAATGGAAACCGACAATGAGCGTGGGGGTGGATATAATAGACACCCAACACCAGGAGCTTATCAGAAGGATAAACGACCTCCTTGCCTCCATGGGCTCGGACGAACACGCCAACAAGCTGGAGAGCACCCTCAAGTTCCTCGAAGATTATATTGCCACCCACTTCGGCACGGAAGAAGATTACATGAAGCGCCACGACTACCCGGGCTACGCGGAACACAAGGGAGAGCACGAAAGTTTCAAGGCCTCCCTGAACGACTTGAAGGCCGAGTTGGACAAGTCGGGCCCGAGCCTGGCGATTACGACGAAGACCAACATCTTCGTAAGCGGCTGGCTCCTGAACCACATAAGCCGGATAGACACAAAGCTCGGCGAGTTCCTGAAACCCCTACTCTGAGCAGAGGAAGAGTACGGTCTGGGGTGCCCGGCTCTTACATCGCACCCCCGGCCCGACACATTTTCCTGAGCAACCGGCTCGTAAACCACGTAAGCCACGTGGACATCGGGCTCGGCGATTTCCTGAGAAAAAACATCTGAGAGGGGAGGCGACCCATGCCCATCGAATGGAAAGAAGAGTTGTCCGTAGGGGTGGAGAAGATAGACTCCCAGCACAAGGAACTCATCAGAAGGGTGAACGACCTCTTCGCCTCAATGGGGTCGGATAAGCACGCCGACAAGCTGGAGGGCGCCATCAGGTACTTCGAGGAGTACATCGACACCCACTTCACCCTGGAAGAGGATTACATGAAGCGCTACGACTATCCTGGCTCCGACGAGCACAAGAAAGAACACGAAGAGTTCAAGGCAGCCATAGCCGAGTTCAAGGCCGCCCTGGCCGAGTCGGGAGTGAACCTGGCGCTTACGACAAAGACTAATACGTTCATCGGCAGCTGGTTTATGAACCACGTAAGCAAGATAGACATCAAGCTCGCGGACTTTTTAAAGACGAAGCTCTGAGCGAAAGGTGGCGCGCCGCCTCAGCCCCTCTTAAGCCTTACCGCAAAAAAACCGTCCGTGCCGTGGGTGTGCGGGAAGGTCCTCATGCGGCCGTCCCCGACGGCAAGCGGCCTGCAGGCAGACAGCGGCCTGCGGGCGGGCGGCAGGTACTTAGAGCCGTCCTCGACGGAAAAGCCACGGTGGGTATCGAGGAACCCGTCCACCACCCGGTCCGTCTCCTCGGGTTCGAGGCTGCAGACCGAGTAGACCATCCTTCCCCCCTCTTTTACGTACTTCGCCAGGTTATCGAGGAGCCGGGCCTGGAGCCCCGACAGCTCCTTGATCTTCGCCGCACTCCTCCTCCACTTTATATCCGGCCTCCTCCTAACGACCCCCAGCCCCGAGCACGGCGCATCCACGAGCACCGCGTCGAAGCCGCCTTCGGGGAGCGCCTCCGCGGAGAGCGAACCCCCGGCGCCGCCCCCTGCCGCCCCTTCGTATGGCAGGAGCGAGGGCTGGCAGGCCAGCGTCGACGCGTCGGCCTGGACGGTCCTGACTATATCCACGCCGAGCCTCTTGGCGAGCGCATCGAGGGTCTTAAGCCTCGCGGCATTTTTGTCGAGCGCGTATATGGCACCCTTGTTCTCCATCATCTGCGCCATATGCGTGGTCTTGCCGCCGGGTGCGGCGCAGGCGTCGAGCACTGTCTCGCCCGGACGCGGGGAGAGTAACAGCGTTATAAGCTGGCTGGCCTCGTCCTGTATGTAGTAACGCGGGTCTATCGGATCGAGTCTTCCCCCCCCTCCCGCCCCTCCCCCCTTACCCTCTTCCCCGCCGCCCCGTTTTTCGACCACACGAAGGGCGTCGGGGCAGAACTCCGTCTCCGTCGTTGAAAAGCCCTCCGAGGCGAGCTGCGCCTGAAGCTCGCCCCTCGTAAGCTTCAGGGTGTTGGTCCTCAAGACCACGGGCGGCACCTTCAAGTTCGCCTGGCAGAGGGCTATTGCGTCCTTTATGCCGCAGTTCTTGATCCACCGCTCGACGAGCCATTCCGGGTGAGAGAAGACAACGGAGATATACTTTATCGGCTCCCTCTTGAGCACGGGGAAGACTATCCCCTCCCTGCCCGAGGCGACCATCCGAAGCACGGCGTTCACGAAGCCCGCCTTCTTTTGTCCCTCGAGCCTTACGAGCTTAACGCTCTCGTCCACGGCCGCGCTCGGGGGGACCCTGGTCAGAAAGAGCAGCTGGTAGACCCCGAGCCTCAGGGCGTTCAGGACCCGGTGTTCGAGTTTTTTGGTCTTTATCTTCGAGAAGGAGTTTACTATCCAGTCTATCTTTATCCGCCAGCGGAGCACCCCGTATACTAGCTCGGTCGCCAGCGCCCGGTCCGGCCCCTCAAGCTCCCCGAGCTCGCTATTAAGGACTATGTCGGAGTAGGCGTCCCCGGCCTCGACCCGGGTAAGGACCCGCAGCGCCGTATGCCGGGCGCCTTTCTGTACTATTTTTTTCTTCATCTCACTCCACGGCCCCGGGCCGGTACTCTATCTTTACTATCTTATGAAAGCCCGCGAGGTATAAAGCCCCGTCCGGTCCGACGGTTATGTCCGCGAAGGTGGTGCCGGCAAAACCCTTCTCCATCCAGACCGAAAAGTCGTCCTTCCTTATGGTGTCGAGCCCCTCGCCCGAAAGCCTTATCCTGTATACCCGGCCGTAGTTATAGTCGGTGACGAACATGTTATGCGTGTAGTCGTCCGGGAAGTTGCCCCCCTTGCCCCCCTCACCCCCCTCGGGGTAGAAGACTATCCCGGTCGGGGCCACGGCCCGCAGGCCGAAGTCCCAGAGGGGGTTTTCATATTCATGGGTCGAATAGTACCCCGTCTCGTCGGGCCAGCCGTAGTTGCCGCCCTCCCTTATAATGTTTATCTCGTCCCTTCCGATCGGGCCGTTCTCCGTGGCGTAGAGGGCGGCGTTGGCCGGGTTCCATGCCATGTCGAAGCTGTTGCGGAGTCCCTTTGCGTAGAAGAGTTCCGTGGGCTTTTTGTATCTCACCGGGAGCGGGCCCCTCACGTCGACGCGGAGCATCTTCCCAAGGAGGTTCGTGTTTTCCTGCGACCTTCCGGGCGCGCCGCCGCCGTCGCCGACGGTTATATATAAAAATCCGTCCGGACCGAAGTTGATGTTGCCGCCGTTATGGTTGGAGGCGGGGACGTGGTCCTCTATCTCGAGGACCTTTATAGCCCCTGCCCCCCTGCCGTCCTTTTCCGTAAGGCGCACCACGCGGTTATTGGAGCTCCCCGGCACCGAATGGTAGAGGTAGACATGTCCGTTAACGGAAAATTTCGGGTCGAACGCTATCCCGAGGAGCCCCCTCTCCCACTCGGGGTCCACCTTCAGCTCGGCCCATGGTTTCGGGTCGAGACGGCCCTCCCTTACCACACTCACCCTGCCGGAGTTCTTCTCGAGGAAGAAGAGCCTCCCGTCCGGGGCGAAGGCGAGCGTTATACAGACCTCAAGGCCGGTCAGATAGTCCGTTACCTCGAAGCCCTCCGGCGCGGCCCGGCCCGTACCGTGGAAAAGGACAAAGGCAAGGACAAGGGGGAAAATCCTCTTCACCATAGCACCTTACAGTTTACCGCAGATATCGGCATACGGCAAGCGGCGCACCATGATGGTGCTTCACTTTCTAAACAGCCGTTAGTGGCACCGGGCATGAAGAAGGCTTACTTACACACAATACCTGACGCTACCGTGGGCATAGTTGAAAAGATGAAATATCTCTGCTAACATGTGTTTATGATAGAGGAAAAAGGCACAATCTTAGAGATAACCGGGGAGGGGTTGGCACTCATAAAGACCGAGAAGAACGAGGCCTGCGACGGCTGCGGCTCAAAGGAGATCTGCCGGAGCGTAGGCGAGAGCGACATGGTCGTGGAGGCCGAAAACCCCGTTAACGCGCGAGTAGGGGACGAGGTCGTCTTCACTGTCGCCCCGGTCGAGATGCTCAGGGCCGGGGCGCTCCTCTACCTCATCCCCCTCATCGGCTTCATAGCCGGGGTGGTGCTCGGGCAGGTCGCGGTCGCCTCACTCGCGCCGTCCTGGAACGCGGACCTGCTATCCGCCGCTCTCGGCTTCCTCTTCGTGGCGCTCGCCTTCGGGGGGGTAAAGATCTACACGGGTACGACCGCGAGGGAGTCGGCCATGAGGCCAAAAATAATACGGATAACAAAGGCGGCGGGTTGAAGATAATTTGCAGCAATAAGAAGGCGTTCCATGACTACTTTATCGAGGAGACCTTCGAATGCGGACTGGTGCTCGCGGGCTCGGAGGTAAAATCCCTCCGGCTCGGCAAGGCCAACTTGAAGGAGAGCCACGCCCGCATCCAGGGCGAGGAGATATTCCTCATAAACGCCCACATAAGCCCCTACACCCAGGCCGACAGCTTTAACCGCCTCGACCCCGCCCGCACCCGAAAACTCCTCATGCACAAACGCGAGATAAGGAAGCTCGTCGTAAAGACCCGGCAGAAGGGCTACACCCTCGTCCCTACCCGGATGTACTTCAAACAAGGCAAGGCCAAGGTCGAGATAGGGCTGGCCATAGGGAAGAAACATTACGACAAGCGCGAGACCCTGAAGAAGAAGGACGCCGAGCGGGATATGCAGAAGGCGGCGAAGCAGAGAGGACGCAAGGACGGGTAAGAGCGTTACCTGACTATCTTCTCCGGCGAGACGAGGTGGCGCGAGAGGCCGAGCTCGGCCGGGCTCATGCCGAGGGCGAGACCCACGAGCTGCGAAAAATGAAAGACCGGGAGGTCGATCTTCCGGGAAAGTTTCTTCTCCGCCATGGACTGGTAGTTATCCAGGTTTATGTGGCAGAACGGACACGGGGTGACCATGCAGTCGGCCCCTTTGTCGAGCGCCCCGGTAAGCCGCCTCCCGGTCATCTCGACCGCGGCCTCCTCGTTAACGAGGTCTATCTGAAAACCGCAGCACTTAGTCTTCCCGGCGTAGTCCACCACCTCTCCTCCGAGCGCCCCTATGGCCTCCTCCAGGGAGCGGGGGTCTTCAGGGTCGTCGAAGCCGAGTGCATCCGAAGGCCTCAGGCTGTGGCAGCCGTAAAACGGCGCGGCCTTGAGCCAGCTAAGCGGCTTCTTTACTTTCTTCTTCAGCCTGTCAAAGCCGTAGTCCTCGGCGAGGACCCAGAGGAGCTGCTTTACCTTCACCTTCCCCCCGTACTTAAGCCCCGCCTCCCCGAGTATCGCGTTCGTGCTTTCCAGGAGCCCCGGGTTTGAGGTAAGGTCCCGGTTGGCCTTGTTCATGACCATGAGGCAGGTCGAGCATATGGTCATGATATCCATGCCCATCTCTTCGGCCTGCGCGAATATGCGGGCGTTCAGCGCCAGCGAGAGCTCGTAGTCGTAGTCGGTCATGAGCCCGGCCCCGCAGCAGTTGGCTGCTGGCATGTCGTGCAGCTCTATGCCGAGAATGCGGGCCACCCGCCTCGTGGTCTCGTTCGATTCCCTGGTTATGGCCTGCGAGGCGCAGCCCGGGTAGTATGCGTATTTGAGCTTCGCCACGGCCTACCCCTCCCCCCCCCTCTCCTTCTTCCTCTTCTCCTCCACGGCCTCGTATATCTTCTTCACCTCTTCCATCTTCTCGATGGCCGGGAAGATTATGGGGTGAGGCATCTTCCCGTGTATTTCCATCTTGAGGCCGAACGGTATCATGCCGAGCGACCTCAGGATCCCGAGCGTCTTAAAAGTCATTGCCGCCTCGTCGAGCCTGCCGACCCTCTTTATGGACTCGGCCATGGCAAGCGTATGCTTCGCGCCGTGGTTGTCGACTATGCCGGCCCCCATGGCGCGGGAGCGGAGTTGCTCTATGGCCTTCAAGGGGTCCACCCCCTTGGGGCAGTACTCCGTACAGTGCATGCACCTGACGCAGTCCCACACCCCGTGCTCCGCGCTTAGGTCCTTGAGCCTCCTCTCTCCGTCGGCCTCCCTTACGTCGCCTACGAACCTCCACGCCTTTGCCGACGCCGCCGGGCCCACGAAGCCGGGGTCCACATCGAGTGTGTTGCACGCCGCGTTGCACGAGCCGCACATGATGCACTTCTGCGAATCGTCTATCACGGCCTGGTCCTCCCCGGTTATCTTCCACCCGCCTTCAGGCTCTTCCTTCGGAATAAGGAAGGGCGTGGTCTTCTCGAACTTCCTCCAGAAGGGGTCCATGTCCACGATGAGGTCTTTCAATACCCGGTGGTTTGCGAGGGGTTCGAGGACCAGCTGCCCGCGTTTCCGGTGCTCGGGGATTATCTGAGTGTTGCAGGCGAGCTTCGGGAAGCCGTTCACCGTCACCGCGCACGAGCCGCAGATGGCCGAGCGGCAGGAGCGGCGGAACGAGAGCGAGGGGTCGTCGGTCTCGGCTATCGAGATAAGCGCTTCGAGCACGGTCATGCCCTCTTCGGCCTCCACGTCGTAGGCCTGGAGAAAGGGCGAGCATGCGCCGGTCTTCATCGGGTCGCAGCGCCGTATCTTGAGCTTGAGCCTCATGGCGCTCTCAATATTTCCTCTCCTCGGGCTTGTACTTCGTCACGGTCACGTCTTTGTAGCTTACTTTGAGCTCCCCGTCTTCCCTCGTAACGAGCGTATGCTTCATCCACTCCCTGTCGTTCCTCTCCGGGAAGTCGGTCCTCGAGTGAGAGCCGCGGCTCTCCTCCCTCTTAAGGGCGCCCGTGAGTATGGTCTCGGCAAGGTCTATTATGTGGTCCATCTCGAAGGCGGCAACGAGTTCGGTATTGAAGCTCTCCCCCCTGTCGGTGAGGAAGACCTTCTCCCTTCTTACCTTCAGGGCTTCGAGCTTCTCTATCCCCTCTTCGAGGCTTTCCTTCTTCCTGAAGACCCCGCAGTGGGCGCCCATGAGATCCCTTACGCCGTCGGTTATAGCGTGCGAGCTCTCGCCTTCTTCTCCGGTCATGAGCGAGGCTATCTCTTGCGCGGCTTCGTTTAAGGCCTCTTCCGGGAACTCTTCGGGTTCGGAGCCGAGGGCGAACTCTCCGGCGCCGTGGCCGGTCCTCCTGCCGAAGACTATGGTCTCAAGGAGCGAGTTGCCGCCGAGCCGGTTGGCGCCGTGCACGCTGACGCACGCACTCTCGCCCGCGGCGTAGAGGCCCACGACCGGGGTCCCGCCGCCGGTGTCGGTCATTATCCCGCCCATCGAATAGTGCGCCCCCGGCCTTACGGGTATGGGTTTTTCGACCGGGTCCACCCCGGCGAACTGTATGGCTATCTCCCTTATCTGCGGAAGTTTTTTCAGTATCTTCTCACTTCCGAGATGGCGGAGGTCCAGGAGCACGCAGCCGTCGACGCCGCGACCCTCCTCTATCTCGGTCTGCTCGGCCCTGGCCACGACGTCCCGGCTGGCAAGCTCCTTTTTATCCGGCGCGTAGCGCTCCATGAACCTCTCCCCTTCGGAGTTAAGGAGGTAGCCCCCCTCGCCCCGCGCCCCTTCGGTCATGAGGAGCCCGGTACGCTTAAGGGTGGTCGGGTGGAACTGGACGAACTCCATGTCCATGAGCGGCGCGCCAGCGCGAAGCGCCAGCGCCATGCCGTCTCCGGTCGAGGTAAGGGCGTTGGTGGTGGACTTGAAGACCCTGCCGTAGCCGCCGGTGGCCATGACGACGGCCTTCGCGCGGAGCCGGTGGAGCCTTCCGGTGGAGAGCTCGTAAGCGACGAGCCCCCTTACGGTGTTCTCCCTTACGGCGAGGCTCTGCACATGCCACTCCTCGTAGAATGCCACGCCGTGCTTTATGAGCTGCTCGTACATGACGTGCAGGAGCCCGTGGCCGGTCCTGTCGGCGAGGTAGCAGGTCCGGGGGTAGCCCGCCCCTCCGAACGGCCTCTGCGCTATGCGGCCCTCCCTGTCGCGGCTGAATATCGCCCCCATCCTCTCCATCTCCATTATGTCGCCTGGCGCCTCTTGGCAGAGGATCTCGATCGCGTCCTGGTCGCCGAGGTAGTCGCTCCCCTTGACCGTGTCGAAGGCGTGGTCCTCCCAGGAGTCGGTCTCCTTAAGGGCGGCGTTTATGCCGCCCTGCGCGGCGACCGAGTGGCTCCTCACCGGGTGGACCTTCGAGACCACGGCCACGTCGAGCCCCTTTTTCGCGGCCTCTATGGCCGCGCGCATGCCCGCGAGCCCCGCGCCGACGACTATGACGTCATGGGTTACCATTTTGAAGTTCCTCCCCTGTAAATCTTACACGCCCTGCGGGCGCAGTCAAGCCGGTTCGCCAAAAAAAAGGGAGGACCCCAAAGGGGTCCTCCCTGTAAAAAGAACGGGCAGGCGGGTTTCAGGACTTTTCCTTCAGCTCCCTGGCCTTGTCAAACCCTATGGTCAGCGCCTTCTTGTTCAACTCCAGAAAGGCCGGCGGCACGCGCGAGAGCACGGCGTTCTCTATAGCCTCGCGGCTTACCGCGCCGGTGAGCTCGGTCATCATGCCGAGAGACAGTATGTTCGCCACGATGGTCTTGCCGGTTTCGGCCCTCGCGGTCTCTATTATGGGGAATCTGTAAACCGTGAATTTGCCGTCCGGGACGTCGCTCACCATATCGGAGTCCACGAGCAGTATGCCGTCGTCCTTTATGTCGCTGCTGTACTTGGTGCAGGCCTCCTGCGTGAGGGCGAGCATGCAGTCTATGGCGGTGGCCTTGGGGTAGTCTATGCTCTCGTCACTTATCACCACCTCCGCCTTGCTGGCCCCGCCCCTGGACTCGGGTCCGTAGGACTGGCTCTGCACGGCGTTCTTGTCGCCGTATATGGCCGCGGCCTCGGCCATGATGATGCCCGCCAGTATCATACCCTGGCCTCCCGAGCCGCTGAAACGTAGTTCGTATCTGTCTGCCATTTTTATTTCCCCTGTTAGCGGTTACCCGTTACAGTTCCCCGGCCTCTTTCCGGTTCCCGTGCAAACGCCAACCGATAACCGTTTTTATTTCCCCTATTTCCCCTGTGCCCTCTTAGTGAGCTCGGCGTAGCCGTCGCAGTACTCGGGCTTCTCCACCTGGTGGAGTATGCCGCGCGGGAACCTGCCCTCCACCTTCTCGGGAGGGAGCTTGTCCATCTGCTTGGCCGACACCGTTCCGTTCTTCTCCAGCTTGTCCATCATCTCCGAGGCGCTCCTCATCTTGTTCATGCGGCCGAAGTAGACCGGGCAGGAGTCTATTATCTCGACCACCGAGGTCCCCTTGTGCTTGATCGCCGCCAGTATCGTCTTTTCTAGCTCCTGACAGTGGTAGGCCGTGCCCCTGGCGACGAACGTGGCCCCTGAGGCCTTGGCCATCTCGCAGCAGTCGAAAGGCGGCTCTATGTTGCCGTAGCGGCTGGTGGTGGCTATCGATTCCTCCGGGGTGATAGGCGAGTACTGCCCGCCGGTCATGCCGTAGATGGAGTTGCTGTATACGAGGATGGTCATGTCGATATTGCGGCGGCAGGTGTGTATGAAGTGGTTTCCGCCTATGGCGAGCGCGTCGCCGTCGCCGGTCGTAACTATCAGGTTCAACTCGGGCTTGGCGAGCTTTATGCCCGTGGCGTAGGAGAGCGCCCTGCCGTGAAGGGTATGCATCGTGTTGAAGTCCACGTAGCCCGGCGTCCTCGAAGAACAGCCTATGCCCGAGACCATGCATATCTCGTCCTTGGTGAGCCCGCTCTTGTCTATGGCCCGAAGGAGCGATTTCAGCACTATGCCGTGGCCGCAGCCCGGACACCATATGTGTGGGAGCTTATCCGGCCTCAGGTACTTGTGGTAATCGAACGGTACGCTCAGTTTTTGCTTCTTTGCCGCTACTGCTGTCATGGCATATCCTCCATAACCATTAGACTTCTTAAACTCTCTCTATCGCTTCGAGTATCTGGGCCGGGTTTATGGGCTCGCCGTCCACCCTGTGTATGCCTGTGACCTTAACGCCGGGACTGCAGCGCTCTACTTCGAGGATCATCTGCCCGAGGTTCATCTCCGGGACGATTATCGCTTTGGCCCTGGACGCCATATCCCTTACTGCCTTTTCGGGGAAGGGCCAGAGGGTAAGCGGCCTCAGGAGCCCGGCCTTTATCCCCTTTTCCCTCGCCTTACCCACGGCGAACCTGGCGCTCCGGGCCGTGGTGCCGTAGGCGAATATCGCTATATCGGCGTCGTCGAGCTCGTAGGTCTCGTTCTTCAGGATATCGTCGAGGTTGTCGTCGATCTTCCGCATTATCTTCTTGTTGCCCGCTTCTATAAGGACAGAGTCGTTGGTCGGAAAGCCGTCTTTTTTGTGGTTAAGACCGGTTACGTGGAACCTGTAGCCCTCGCCGTAGGCCGCGAGCGGCGGTATATCGTAGGCGTCGTCGTAGGGAAAGTACTCTTCGGGAGGGCAGTCGGGTTTTATCCTGTCTATGACTTCGAGCTCTCCGGGCTCGGGTATGACTATGGGCTCCCTCATGTGCCCCACTATCTCGTCGTAGAAGACGAATAC
>JAZGJJ010000034.1 GCA_036482575.1 Thermodesulfobacteriota bacterium | reverse complement strand
CGTCGTGTTCGAACTTCGAGGATTTCCAGGCCCGGAGGGCGGGGATAAGGTATAAGTCGAAGGGTGGCAAGCCGCGCTTCGTGCACACGCTTAACGGCTCGGGCCTTGCCGTCGGGAGGACGCTCGTGGCGATACTCGAAAATTTCCAGCAACCCGACGGGAGCGTTACTATCCCCGAAGCACTCAGGCCGTATATGGGAGGACTTGATAAGATAACGAAATAGGAGTAAGTTTTAGGGAGAGTTTTTGTAGAGCGTTTTTTTAAATCCCCGGCGCAAGTTTTTAGTTCCCACGGTGCGCCTCCCTTTTAAGGGGGGCGCACCGTGGGAAGAACTGAAAATTTTTGAAAGGGGTCTGGGGGAAACTTTTTATAAAAGGGTCAGCGGACCCACGGTTTCCCCTAGGGGTCTTCGTCGGCCAAAGGCGTATAGTAGAGAGAAAAGGGTTGGACCGTACGCTAAAAATTTTTGGTCCAACCTTTTTATAAAAAGGTTGGGGAGGGTTAGCCTAATTGGTAAGGCAGCAGTCTTGAAAACTGCCGGGTTAACGCCCATGGGGGTTCGAGTCCCTCACCCTCCGCCAGTATTCCCCAATACATTGACTCCGACACGCATCCCGCAAAAAGCCCGCTATTGGCGGGCTTTTTGGCGTCCACACCAACCGCTGACTCCGGCAAGCCTGTAAATCTGACAAATTCTAGGGGTTCCGGCTATTTCCATACAATGGGCTTTTTTGGAGAGTCAATGGTTTTAACCGTAACCCCGTCGCAGATAACCCCTAATATAGCAGCCCTGACGCTGAGCGCCCGGTTTCCCGAGAGGCCGACAAATTATCTTGACTTATCCACTTTATTGACTATAATGTCATATATGACATTTGAACGCTTATACAAGCGGCAGGATAAAGTCCTCAAGAAGATATTCGACAATGAAGGAAGCATCTTTCCCGGCGCGCGAGTTGTCCTTGTCGGGGGGACCGCCCTTGCCAGATGCTATCTGCAACACAGGGCTTCCTATGACCTGGACTTCTTCGTAAATGCCCGGTTCGACCCCCTCGTGATCCAGCGCAGACTTTCCGGCACGGGAGTGCCGCTAAAGATGGTCGAGATTGTCAATGACCCGATGTTCGCAACTCAGCTTCATGGAACGGCCGACGTTCAAGGCGAGCCGCTCAGGGTCAGTATTGTCGAGGATATATACGCGGACATGTTCCCCGTGAAGACCACCCATGGCATACGCACCGAGACCGTCGAGGGCCTTTACCACCGTAAGCTTCGGACCATCACCGGTTCCGGAGAGGGCAGAGCCTCCTCAACGGGGCGAACGGTGCATGCGGGGGCAAGACAGACCGCAAGGGACCTGTTCGATCTTTACGTCTTAAGCAGTGAGATTAAGCCGCTCATGGAGTTCGTGAGGGAGATCAACGAGCATGGGGCCGCCGTGCCGGAGGCATTGCTCATAAGCGGGTTCAGAAAAATTCGCTGGAAGGAGCTGATGGATGAGTTCGAAATGCTTGAAAAGGCTGAGATGTATGCGGGGGTCAAGCTGTTCGATATCAAACGTTACTTCGACGGAGTACTCAGATGACAGAGAGAGCCATGATTCTCAGGGCGGCATTTTGGAGCGGTCGTCTGACTTACAGGAAGTGGCGTGGGATTGTCCGCAGAGGCCCGCAGGGACACATGCGGGTTTTTGTCCAGGCATTTCTCCACCTGCCGATGGACTGGCTCCTTAAAGAGATAGGCACGGAGAAGTTCATATCCATCTGGCCTGAGGTGAGGAAGGGGTTTTCAACCGGTTCGGCGCTTGAGAAGGTAGTCCTCGACGCATGGGACGCTATCTGGGGCGTTAT
This sequence comes from Thermodesulfobacteriota bacterium, assembly GCA_036482575.1. Taxonomy (NCBI): domain Bacteria; kingdom Pseudomonadati; phylum Thermodesulfobacteriota; species Thermodesulfobacteriota bacterium. The sequence continues at coordinate 7,966 of JAZGJJ010000034.1, read as the reverse complement.
GGCTGCAGGGGACTCCCAGTACCCCGTAAACCCCGAGACAGCGCATCTTCCCAGGAAGCGCCGCGAGGTCTTGAAGACAATCGTCTGCAATCCGGGGATAAGCGTCTATGACCTTGCCAAGAGGACACGCCGGGATTACAGCAGGGTGTTGAAGGACGTTCGTCTGTTGGTTGAGATGGGCGAAGTCGAAAGCAGGCTCAACCCACTCTCAAGCAGAAAGGCGAAACAGCTTTTGCCAATACGCTCGATAAATACGAGGCTTGCCGGGGTCGCCGCTGCGTGAACCGTCAAGTTCTTGCTGTATATAAATCCCGTAACGCCCGTTATAATAAGCTGGAGGAGTCTTTTCATGGAAGGTACGCTGGACCCGGTGTTCATAACGCTGAGCGCCGTTTACGCCTTCGGCGCCTTTATGATCGGCTACGCTGTTTTCAAAAAACTTTCCTGGAAGTTCGCGGAGGCGCTGTGACGGAGTCCGCGATAGCATTCGACAGGGTAAGCAAGAGCTACCACCATATCAACAAGCTCAAGACGTTGATCCTCAAGCTCTCCCACACGGTAAGCGCCTTCAAGGCCTCGAGGTTCGAGGCCTTGAAGGAGATCTCCTTTACAATCGACAGGGGGGAGGCGGTCGGTATCATAGGAAAAAACGGCTCCGGCAAGAGCACGACCCTCGGGCTCATAGCGGGCGTGCTTAAACCCTCGGCCGGCAATATCACAGTAAGGGGCCGGGTGCTGCCCGTCCTGGAGCTCGGGGGCGGGTTTCACCCGGAACTGACCGGGCGGGAAACATCCTGCTTAACGGCGTGCTGCTCGGCCATACGAGAAAGTACGTCGCGGAGAGACGCGACGAGATAGTGGAGTTCTCCGGCATAGGAGAATACATAGATCAGCCGATAAGGACCTACTCAAGCGGCATGCTCACAAGGCTCGGCTTCTCCGTAGTGGTCAGCCTGGAGCCCGAGATACTCTTAATGGACGAGGTGCTGGCGGTAGGGGACAAGGAGTTCCAGAAAAAATGCGTCGACAAGATGCTGAGCCTCAAGGAAAAGGGCGTTACGATGGTGTTCGTCTCCCATAGCATGACCGAGCTCGAAAAGATATGCGACCGGGTACTGTGGATAGACGACCGCGGGGTTAAGATGGACGGAAGCCCCTCGGAGGTCACCTCCGCCTACATCGAATCTTAGCGGGGACACCAGTGCAAGGGCAGGATTAAAAACTTATTTTACCCCTATAACCGTCCGGATACGTTTAGTTTCTTGAAGCGTGGGAGGAGGGATTTCCGGAGTACCAAGTAAGGCTTTCTTGAGCTCTTTTTCTGTAAGCACAGGGGCTTCCTTTTTCGATCAATCCAAATATCCGAACTTGCGCATGACGTTTGAAAAAAGCATGATAGCCCTTTCTCTTTGATCGGGTGTCAGCTCCTTCCCTCCCGTTCCGACCATCCCCTTGTTTATAAACCGCATGCCCCTGGAAAGACTCTCCTCCCTTGCAGCGGTATAGAATGCCCCCGGGATACGCTCTTTAATCTCTCTTTCCTGCATTTCCTTCATCCTGGACAGGGACGACAATTCAATAGCTTCTTCTATCCTCTCCCTGCTTACGGACAACCCCAGCAACTTCAAAATGGCGGCCAGCTGCGAACGGGTATCCTCTTTCAGCAGCTCATACTTGACCTCGATTACGGGGAACCGGTTGCGGAGCCGGGCGAGTTCGAGCCAGCTCGAGACATGCCCCTGCCATGTCCCAAACCCGGAGAATGCCAGTAACTTGCTCTGTCCGTATATGACCATGGATTCGACGGTATCCTCATAAAACTGCTCCGCCGTAACGTTTTCGCCAAAGATCTTCCTGAACGCGCTAGAATTGCTGGCCAGCACGTCATACTTTGCGTTAGAGACGACAACGTCCAGGGGGTTTCTGATAAGATATACGGCCCCCGCGGTAAGCCCGCCTAAAGCTATCCTTTCACTGTATGGAAAGTGTGATTTCATGATTATATGCCTTTGGCCGTCGGGCCCCTCGAAGATTCCGTCCCCAAAGCGCAAAGCCTTTTCGATCTCATCCGGAACAGCTATATCGGGTATATAAAGAGGAACTTCCGCGCTCTTCTCGACCCGCTTGAAAAGGAGGTTCGTCAGCAGAAACCTTGACCACGTATTGCCCGAACGCGGATAAGAGGCGAGCCACACGACCTTCAGGTCGTTCTGCAAAAAAAGTTGCTCGACGCGGAGGGATTGGTATTCGTGCGGTGCGGAAGCGAGCTTGTTGCTTGTTGTCGAGGTAATACTCTTTACCATTACACCTAATTCCCTGTGGTCCCCTCCAACGCTTAGAGGAGGGGACGAGACGATCTTCAGTCCTTCGGGTCTGCCGGCTTTACCGAGAGGGAAAATATAGTATCGCCAGTCAGGCCAGATTTCCATGGTAGCGTTCCCTACCGTCAGATACCTCTTCCCCTCGAAGGGGGCCGAAGCCGCTTTTATTACAATATAATCCGGTGCCGGCGCACCTTCATCCAGAACTATGTTTGCGCACGCAGAAGTCCAGCGAAAGGGCTCCTGTCCGTCATTCTCCAGGCCATGCCAACCGGCCCCCAAAGAGGTGCCCGGTGACATCTCTAACTCTTCCATATCCGCTGACATCTCTAACTCTTCCATATTAACCATCCACCGATAGAATCGTTTTGCAACCCTACCGATCAAAGGCACTCTTTTTAGCAGTTCTTTATGCTTCAAACCGGAAGAAATAATTTTATCCTTTATATTCGCCATCAGTATACTCCCTTCAACTTACCGCGCACCTGAACTTTCCCCAATACTGCCCCTTTTTTGTAGTAATGGCAACGCTTTGACGTAATTCAAACAGTCTGCCCTGATCGGTCCGGTAGCGGGGGCTTGCAACCAGACAACCGGGATATGTGTTTTATTCCAGGACCTTGCATATTCTCCCGGCGGCCCTGCCGTCACCGTAGGGGTTAATGGTCTTCGACATCCCGGCATATAGTGCCCGGTTATCCAGCAATTCCAGGGTTTCAGCGACGATCCTGTCTCTACCCGTGCCTACGAGCTTAACGGTGCCGGCCTCAACGCCTTCCGGCCTCTCGGTCTTATCTCTCATGACCAGTACCGGTTTACCCAGAGAAGGGGCCTCCTCCTGGATGCCACCGGAATCGGTTAGAACGAGATACGCTTTGTCCATCAAGTAAATGAACTGTTCGTAAGCCATCGGTTCTTTCAGGTGGACATTTGGTTGCCTGTTAAGGATAGCCTTTACGGGCCCCTGAACATCGGGGTTTAGATGTACCGGGTAAACTATTTCAACGTCCTCTCTTTTTTCAGCGATATCCTTAAGGGCCATACAAATATTCCTGAACCCTTCTCCGAAATTCTCCCGCCTGTGGCCCGTAACGAGAATCAGCTTTTTGCCGTCGGACATCAGCGGAAGGTCCCACTCATTATCGAAGTATCTTTTCAGGTTCGCCGTGCTGTCCGGCGTAGAGTTCCTCTTTACGATATAATGCAAGGCGTCTATCACCGTATTCCCCGTAACCCATATATTTTCCTCGGCGACACCCTCCTTTAAAAGATTGGATTTTGCCCGTTCAGTCGGCGCAAAATGATAATCGGCCAGGACACTCAGTAAATGCCTGTTCTTTTCCTCGGGGAAAGGACTGTATTTGTCGTATGTCCTGAGGCCGGCTTCGACGTGGCCGACAGGGATTTTCATATAGTATGCCGAGAGGGCCGCAACGAATGCGGTCGTTGTGTCGCCTTGAACCAGCACCACTTCGGGCGTCACCCTGCCCAGCACACCCTTGAGTCCCTCCACGGCACGCGTGGTAATATCGAAGAGGTCCTGGCCGTCGCTCATGATGTTCAGGTCATAGTCGGGGGTTATACCGAAGAGGCCCAGAACGGAATCCAGCATCTCACGGTGTTGGCCGGTAACACAGACCACGCTCTCCAGACCCGACGAAGCCCGTATCTTCTTTATGACGGGCGCCATCTTTATCGCTTCGGGCCGCGTACCGAATACTAAAAGTATTTTTTTTCTACCTGGCCTCAAAGCACTCCCCTTTCCATAGTATAGAAAGCGGCGGCAGCCCGTCTTGAGCCCGACCGCACTCTGAGTTCAACTCGCCGCCCTCGTCCACATATACCGACGTTCTGTTCAGTGCTGCGATAAAGTCCAGGCACTCGTTTGTGCTGCACCACCATATGCCCTGGTGCGACTCTATAAACTCTATAAGCTCTTCGTGCACGGCTATCCTTTCCCGCTCGCTCGTCCATCCGTATTGGTACTGCTCCGAGAGAGGGTGGTCCGTGTAACCGAATATAGCCCCGGCCCTCAGGTGATTCCGGAAGCTCTCCTTGTACGAGTTGATGGAGTTGCCCTGCCTGTGAAAACAGTCGCCGTGCAGCATGCACTGCTGGCTGTGGGATACTATGGGTTTTTCGACGAACGGAACTCGCCCCGCCCTTCCAAGGAGGAACTCCGGGTCGTTTTTTATGGTGCCTCCGATAAAGCCCTCGTACCCGGAGTCCGCCATGGCCCGTACGGCGAAGTGGGGGTTCTGGTGGAAGGGTGAGACCGCGTACCTGACCGGAGCCGCCCCCGGGACGTTCTTTTCGAGCCATTCCCTGGAGTCGGTCGCTTCGTTCAGCGCGGCCTCGTAGTCGCCCCCCCAGTCCGGGTAGTGGTTGTGCGAATGGGAGAGCAGGGCGCCTTTATCCAGCGAGGCGACATCCCTTAATAGTCCCATGTCTTTTCCATTCATCTTAAGCCCCGTTGTAATTGCCATGGAAAAGGGCAGTCCCCTGTCCGAGTATAACCGGAAAAGGGGGGAGGCGGAAGAGATTGCCTGGTCGCAGTCGAGCCTCATGGTTGCCCCGCCCTCGAAGCCGAATGGGAGCTCCGAGAGATAGGGGAAGCAGCTTAGCTCTTCATGGCGGTAGTCTCCGAAAAACGCCTCCACCACATGCCACTCCAGGCTGTCCACCGGGCCGACCTGCCGGTTGTACCAGAGGGCCGAAGCCGAGGGCGTGTCAAGCATTGCCGCGTACAGTCCGAACTGCTCGTTGCCGGTTGTCTTCAGTCTTGCCACGGGAGACGCGCCGTTTGGTTCGGCCCTGCAGCATACCGACCAGGGGCCGTTGCCGTTGTCAACGGTAATACGTCCGTAACCCATGTTATTCCACTCGTCCGTGAAATCGTAGCGTGTGAGGTGTCTCGGGTTTGGCGCGGCGTATTGTCCGAGGGGATGGTCCGCCTCGTAATAGACGGCCAGTCGGGTTGCGTTAAACGGCAGGGCCGGGTCGATCTCCACCTGGCCGTGGGCTTTGAGCTCTTGCGAAAGAGGGCCCGAGCAAAGCCCCAGGTCCCGGCTTACGCTGCCCTCGATATTGCCGAAGACCGCCACCTTGCGCCCGGAGGCGAGGAGCCGGGCGAGGAGCTTCCTCTCCCGCTCGCCAGGGTTTATGAGCACGGCGCCCTCCGGCAGGCCAGGAAGCTCGCCGTAAAGACGTCTTTCCACCTGAGAGCTGGAGAAGGAGCGGCACATGGCCGAGGCGACTATCGCTCCCGCGTATGAGTCCTCTTTACGGTGCAGCACGCATATCTTCATCGTTTGTAAAAGGTTCTTGGCCGGTGACAGAGCTTATCATCAACGTCCATTTGCTTTAATATATGGCCGATACGCGGCCAGTTATTTTTTATAATCCTGCCCTTGAGCATGACATCTCTAAGCGATGGTTACCGGGAAAGCTCCTTCCTCTCTATTTTTTTCACGATCGGGCAGCCCCTGTTCTTAAGGCACCACTCGGGGAGGCGCCGTTGGGCAAGTGCGGTCCTTATCTCCCGCATCTCCTCCGAGTTAAAAGCCTCGCGGGCGATATCATGCAGGCTCCCGTCGTCGGTGGTATTTATGTGCGTGACAGGCGATACCGTAAAGCAGCAGGGCAAGACCCCCCTTTTAAACAGGTAAACGGAATCCCACGGCTCTCGGCAAAGGGGACCGCTGCCCGCCATCTCGACGTCTCCGAAAGACCACCCGTTGATAAGGCCTACCCCACTTTCCCCGGCGAGTTCACCTGCCCTAACGACAAATTCGGACAGCTCGTCCGCACTGAGGAGTTCTTCTCCGTAGTTGAAGTTGTCGCTGCCCAGGCCCAGCCTCTCCAGGTTTTCGCTCAAGGCCCTCAGCATCACGTTGTCTACGCCGATCTCTTTTACCAGCCTTACATAGTCCGGGAACTCCTCGATATTGGACCTCATGGCTATAAAGGCCGCATTCACAACCGGCAGGTCGTTATGGGCCTTCTTGCGCTCGCATAAAAGCCTGAGGTTTTCAACAACGCAACCGAAGCCCTCTCCCCTGAGCCTTTTGTAAGACTCCTCGTTGGATGCGTCCAGGGATACGGCCAGGGTTATCTCCTTGCCGCAAAGGCGCTTTTGCATGTCCTCATCCAGTAGCAGGCCGTTTGATACCAGATCGAAGCTCTTGTCCGACCCGAGGGCGCGGTCTATTATGTCGAAGATATCGTTTTTCAAAAAAGGCTCGCCGATGCTGCAATCTACGACCTCTTCCGCGCAGGTAAAGAACATGCCGAGGTCGGCGAAGCTTTGGGGGGTGAAAAAAAATCGTGATTTCGCTTCCTCGGCCTTGTGGTTGTCCCAGTCGCAGTAAACGCATCTCGGTGCCATGTTGCACCGGTCCTCGACATCGATCCGTAAACGCGTCGGGTAGGATTCGAGCCGGGTCTTGCCCGAAAGGAACTCCCTTTCGTTAAGGGCCTTGTTCTTCATCTGGGTATCCAGCCTGTCGAACCTCTCCGCGTCGCTGAAGGCCTCTATACTTCTAAGCATAAGGCCGAGGGCGCGCCCGTCACCTTCGACAGGTATTACCCTGTCCAACTCCAGTTCCAGAGTTTCCGCCTGCCCGAACTCCAGGACATAGGTGTTCCACCCATATGATAGCTCGAGCTCGCTGACGGCCCCGTTCCCCGCCCTTACCGAAAGCCTCCCGTCATTGCCGTAGTAGCAGGCCCTTATGAGCAAGAAGCGGTCCCGGCCGGGGCTCTTGAGAGCGAACCTGCCCCCGGTCCAGATAAAGGCGCCGAGCCCGTCCTTCTCCGGCGCGTAAAAGCCCTCTGTCGGCTCAAGGTTTTTGAATAAAAGATTGTCCATAATGCATTCGTTCCCTTAACGTTTTATGGCAGCCGTCATTTCTTTCGTAATATCGACATACAGCATGCCGTACTCCTCTGTCGGCTCTATGTTCGTTGTCTCGAAGTATTCGTTCCAGCCGTAGATAATAATATGGTCGGGCCGGTGGGCGATGGCGTCCTTAAAGCGCCTCCTGTAGTTCTCTCCCCCCTCCCTTTCGACCTTTGGCGTGAATAGTGGGCTCCTGTTCAAGAGCGAGTCGTCGTAGCCGGGCATGACCGAGCAGAAGCCGTTGTAGCTGGATGTCTTTTCCGTGGTCTCGGAGAAGCTTATGTAGTTCATGGGTGTAAGGTACTCATGCAGGGTTATCCCTTTCTGTCCGGGTTCGGTGGTAAAGGGGTTCAGGATGGTGAAGTTTGTTTTCTCGTCTACACGGCCCCAGTGCGGCATGTAGACAGGGAACCTCATCTCGTATTTGCCCGAAAAGTTTTCAATGAGTGCGATGGCATCTGCGGGCACCGGAAAGAATACGAACATAAGGGGCCTCCCCGTTGGCCCCGTAACAAGCCCCTCGTCCCAGCCCCGGGATTCGATGTATCGGATAAGCTCTTCTATCATGCCGAGCCTGCTCTTGGTTTCCATGAGTTCGTTCGGCGGGCAGACGTTGACATCTATCAAAAAAGACCAGGCAAGGCCAAGCTTCTTGAGTTCTTTTATCGCGTTTTCTATGGAAGCCCGCGCCGTCTCGAAGGTCCAGTCGGTCGTCGGGACGAACTCGAATATGACGTAGTCTATG
>JAZGJJ010000033.1 GCA_036482575.1 Thermodesulfobacteriota bacterium | reverse complement strand
CGCCGTCCTCGGTCTTCTCGAAGAGGGTGAAGAAGAGCGGGGCGTCGTAGGCGAGGGCGAGCCTGAAGGGGAAGCGGCTGAAGCGCATCGGCATGCCGAAGAACTCCGCTCTGGCGGCCTTCCTGCTCTGGGCCGGGGTGTCTATGTCCATGAAGGCGACCCCGCCGCCCTTAATGTGTTCGACTATTCCTCTTTCTCCCCCCTTTGCCATGAGAGAGCGTTCGGTGTCCGCCATAGCCAGGAATTTTTTGCTCAGAAGCCGCCCGGGGACAAGCCTCGATATATCGGCCGCCTTTTTAAAGAACCGTTTCCCTATAAGCTGCTTTACGTCGAGCCCAAGTGTGTTGAGCATGAAGACATAGAGCATCGGCCCGTAGTGCGCGCCTACTACAACGGCCCCCTTGCCTTCGGAGACGGCCCGCTCAAGGGGCTCTCTCCCTTCTATCCGGATCCCTTCCGCAAGCTCCGGGGACGCCTCGTAGAGGGCCAGGCCCCACACCCGGTCCGTGGCCGTCTGGACGAAGTATCTCAGTATGTAGCGCCACCGGGGCGCGGCGCTGCCGGTATGGCTTGCGAAGGCAGAGACTCCGCTCCACCTCTTGATGTTGCAGACGAGGGCGAGGAGGCCTGAGATAAGTCCCATGAGCCTTATCGCGGAAAGTTTTGACGGCGCCGCCTTTATACCGAGGGCCGCGAGCCGGATGCCGAGGTACTTGAGGTTGTACCTCGGCCATAGCTTGACGTTGTGTATCATGGAACGTAGACGCATCCGTATCTTCACGCCGTGGTCCGTCCGGCTGTCCGGAGTCTTTTATCCATCATGAGCATTTCGTCCACCTTCATCCCGCGGTGGAAGGCGGTCAGCGTGTCGTCGGATATTATGTAGTGGGGGTCTATGGGGTCGAGCCTCCTGACGTCTATGATGGCGGGCCACCGGCTAAGCTTGGTCCTTTTGCCGCAAAGCCGCACCTCACGGTTGAAGGGCGTCCGGCCCTGTGTGTGCGAGCCGTCCTTTTTGAGATGTCTTATCAGTTCCGACACGAACACCCTGTTTATGGGGGCGTAAGAGCCGTATGGGGCGGCCACCCGTATGGTAAGTTTGAAGACGATGCGCCGGTACTCTCCGGCGAGCCGTAATAACGAATCGACCTGGCTTAAGTCGTCTATGGTCCTCTGCAGCCAGACGGGCATGTTGAAGCGCATGCAATTATTAAGCGCCTCTACCTTCTCCATGTAGAGCTTGTGCGACTCCTCGTAAACGACGTCGTTTACGTTGAGGAAGACGAAGTCCAGGCCGTTTTCCTTCAACTCCTTCACGAACTCCGGGTCGCGGAGTTTCAGGCCGTTCGTGGCCAGGTCCAACCTCTTTTCCCCGAGTATGTCCTTTGCCGACCTTACGATATGCATCAGGTCCTTCCTTACCGTGGGCTCTCCCCCTATGAGGGAAAGGTTGCCGTTGGGGGTGGAGCCGGCTTCGAACTCCCTTATCATCGCGAGGAGGGTTTCGGCGGACCGGTCCCCGGGGCGCGGGGACTTTGTGTTGGAGAGCGTATAACAGTATCTGCATCTAACGTTGCACCGGTAGGTTATGGGGAGCAGCAGCTGGCTGTAAGGCTTTTCGTACTCCTGCTCGTAGCAGTCCCTGAAGAACGCGGCGTCGCTCTCCATCTTTTCGCTTAAGCGTCCGTGCTCTGCGCACTCCGCATGCAGGTACATCCCGTCCTTCTTCTCCTCGTAGAAGGCCGGGGAGTCCTTGGCGCACATGGGACAGAGGGCTATGGTCTCGGCGTATATTTGTTCCATTTTCATGGTCGGGGGTTTAAGTGTTCGACGGTTGCGTGGCCGGAGCGGTCGATGGCCGCAACTATCACCGTGCCGTTGGCAACCGGGTTTTTATATGGTAGCATTCCCGTGGACAGGGCGTCGAGGAGAATTCGTATGACTCCGTTGTGTGTGACCAGAAGAACCGTCTCTCCGGAGTGTTTTTCCTTCACCTCGTCAAGGAAAGACCTGACCCTGCCCTGGAAATCGCTATATTTTTCACCACCTTCCGGAATGAAGTTCATAAGCTCCTTCCCCTCGCGCTTCATCTGCCTTAAGATATAGGTAGAGGGTTTTCCTTCATATATGCCAAAACCCTGTTCCCGTAATCTTTCGTCCGTCTTTATGGTGGGGGCTTCGCGTCCTCCCCCCCCCTCCATGAGTATCTCGGCCGTCCTGTGGGCCCTCTCGAGGTCGCTCGAATAGACCGCGTCTAGTTTTTCCCTTTCAAGGGTTAGCGCAATCCCCCTGACCTGCTCCCGTCCCCTCTCGGAAAGGGTCCCGGGCAGGTGTCCCTGCACGATGCGCGAGGCGTTCTCCACGGTCTCGCCGTGCCTTATGATAATCAGTTTCAGCGGTTGCATGTCAATATGCGTTCTTGTTGAAAAACCCCCTCCATACCGTAAGCAGCATGATCTTGAGGTCGAAGGATAGGGACCAGTTCTCGATGTAGTAGAGGTCGTAGTCGAGCCTCTTTTTGATGTCCGTGTTCCCCCTGAGCCCGTTGACCTGCGCCCAGCCGGTTATCCCGGCCTTGATCTTATGCCGCAGCATATACTTGGGGATAGAGTCCCGGAACTCCTTTATGAAGACCGGCCTTTCCGGACGGGGACCGACAAGGCTCATCTTCCCCACGAAGACGTTAAAGAGCTGGGGCAGCTCGTCCAGGCTGGTCCTCCTGAGGAACGTACCCACCCAGGTGCGTCTCGGGTCGTCCTTGCTTGCCCATACCGGGCCGGTCCCTTCCTCGGCATCCACCCTCATGGAGCGGAACTTGAGCATCGAGAAGGTGCCCCCGCCTGCGCTTACCCGTTCCTGAGCGTAGAATACCGGGCCGGGGGAGGTGAGCTTTATGAGAGCGGCGATCAACGCCATAAGCGGTGCCGCTGCGACTATCCCCGCGGAAGAAGCGGTTATATCCATACCCCTCTTGATGACGACGTCCCACCCGTAGAGGGGGGAGTCACGCAGCGAGACGACCGGGATACCGTCGAAGTCCTCCACGCCGCCCCGGAGCGTTATCAGCTCGTATACGTCGGGGACGATCTTTATGTCAACGGCCTCGTCGCCTATGCTTTCGAGCACGTCCACGACCCTGCCGTGCTCCTCGAGGCCCAGGGCTATGATTACGAGGTCTATATTCCTCTTCCGTATAAGGTCCCCCGTGCCGTCATAGTCACAGAGTACCTTGACTCCTTCCACCTCTCCGGCGTCCCCGCCGCTCTTCCCCGAGACAAGCCCCACGACATTTATGCCGGTATCGGGATGGGCCCTCAGGCGGCGCAGCATATCCAGGGCCGCCGCACCGGTGCCGACGATAACGGCCTGTTTCATGTTGTAGCCCCTTTGTCTGAACTGCCCCAATGCCGCCCTCATGACGGCCCTTGCCAGGACCAGTGCGGCCACGTTCGTAAAGCCGAAGATTACCAAGACCAACCTTGAAAGTTCATAGCTTCGCACGAAAAAGCTGACCGCGGTGAGCAGGAGGACGGAAAGCAATCCCGCCTTTATTATGATGACCAACTCGGAGAACTGCGAGCTTGTCCTCATCGACCGGTACAGGCCGAACATCCTGAGAGTAACCCCCCATATTACTAGGATGGGTATCAGGAAGAGGAGATAAGTCGAAGGGGAGGGCATCTCCTTATAGAGCGGTATGAGGCCGCTGTGGAAACGGACGTAGAAGGAGAAGAGCCACGAGAGGGCTATTACCGTAAGGTCCGAGATAAATAGCAGGCTTTCAAAAAATCGGCTGTGTTCTTTCAGCATCCGGGGTACCTTCGGCGTTCTTAATTTTTTCTTCTATAAAAGAGCGGATGTTGTTCTTGAATATATGTCTGTCGAACTTAAGGGCATGTTCTCTTATGTCCTCCGGGTCGAATATCCCGGAGTCCCGCTCAAAGGCACGTACGGCTTCGACTAACGCTTCCGGCGTCTGCTCGTCGAAGAGTATCCCCGTCGGGGAGCCGCGTTCCGGGGAACCGGCCGGAACGACGGTCTCGAGCGCGCCGCCCTTGGCGTAGGCTATAACGGGCCTTCCGGACGCCATCGCCTCCAGCGGTACTATTCCGAAGTCCTCCACGCCGGGGAAGACAAGGGCCCTGCATCCGGCATAGCTCTCGCCGAGGCTCTTTTCATCAAGCCAGCCCAGGAATTCGATATTCGGCCCGGCCATGGCCCTGAGCCTCTTTTCGTCCTGACCGGTGCCGATGACCTTCAGCTTCAGCCCAAGCCGGTTGAACGCCTCCACCGCTATGTCGAGCCTCTTGTAGGGGGCGAAGGCGGAGGCGGCGAGGTAGTAGTCTCCCGCCGTATCCGCGAGATGGAACCGCTTGCAATCCACCGGGGGGTATATCACCGAAGCGTCCCTTCCATAGTACTTTCTTACCCTTTTCGCCACATGTATTGAATCGGCCACGAAGTGGTCGACCCTGCTGCTGGAAGAAGCGTCCCATATCCTGAGGTAGTGGGCAAGAAGAGAGAAGAACTTTTCAGAAAACCAGCCGGTCCTGTTCCTGCCGAAGTACTCCGGGTAGAGGTCCCAGACATACCTCATGGGGGTATAGATGTACGAGATATGCAGGGCGTCAGGCGGAGGGATTACCCCCTTGGCCACGCAATGGCTGCTGGAGATTATCATGTCGTAACCCCCGAGGTCGAACCGCTCTATGGCAAGAGGGAAGAGGGGGAGGTAGTGCCGGTATTTTTTCCTTGCAAGGGGGAGGCCCTGGATAAACGATGTCCTGATATCCATCCGCTCGATGGCGGGGGATACGCTGCCTTTGACGTGGAGGAGGGTATAGAGGTGTGCATCGGGGTATAGCTCGCAGAGCACCTCGAGTACCTTCTCTCCGCCCCGCATCCCCGTAAGCCAGTCGTGGATAATAGCTACTTTCACTATCTATCTCTTTCGACCCTCCTGAGGTCGGCCTCCACCATCATCCTTACAAGCTCCTCGAAGCCGGTCCTGGCTTCCCAGCCCAGTTCTTTTGCGGCCTTTTCCGGATTGCCGCAAAGCAGGTCGACCTCCGCGGGCCGGTAGAATTCAGGGGATACGCTAACGAGCGGCTTGCCGGTCTTCCGGTCCATGCCGGTGGTCTCGGCCCCGTCGCCTTCCCATGCGATACCGATCCCCACCGTCTTGAACGCGAATTCTACGAACTCCCTCACGCTGTGCGTCTCGCCCGTTGCGACCACGTAGTCATCGGGCTTTTCCCGCTGCAGCATAAGCCACATGGCCTCCACGTACTCCCCGGCGTACCCCCAGTCCCTCCTGGCGTCGAGGTTGCCCAGGACGAGACCCTCCTGCATTCCGTTCTTGATCCTTGCCACAGCGTCCGTTATCTTGCGCGTAACGAACTCTATTCCCCTTAAAGGGGACTCGTGGTTGAAGAGTATGCCCGAGCAGCAGAACAAGCCGTACGCCTCCCTGTAGTTTACGGTCGTCCAGTGGGCAAAGAGTTTTGAGGTCGCGTAGGGGCTCCTCGGGTAAAACGGGGTGGTTTCGTCCTGGGGCACGGCCCGGACCTTGCCGAACATTTCGGAGGACGAGGCCTGGTAAAATCTGGCATGAGGGGCGAAGTTCTTGACCGTCTCGAGCATTCTCAACGTGCCCACCGCGTTTATCTCCGTCGTCACGGAAGGCTGCTCGAAGGACGCCTTGACGAAGCTCTGGGCCGCCAGGTTGTAAATCTCGTCGGGTTGCAGGGACTTTACGCTGTTCATTATGTTCGTAAACTCCAGCAGGTCTATATGCATGGTCCGAACTTCGCCTTCTATGCCTAGTTCCCTGAGCCTCCAGGGGTCGGCGTTGGCGCTCCTCCTGTCCGCCCCGTATACTTCGTAGCCCTTTTCAAGGAGCAGCTTCGCCAGGTACGCACCGTCCTGCCCCCGCATGCCCGTTATTAGCGCTTTCTTTGCCATTCGTCTTCTCCTTCAGACCCCTACTGAAAAATCTTCCCTTTCAAGGGTCAAGTTTGGATTGTAATAAGGGTCTCCGTTTTTTAGAACGTAACCCCATTTATTGCGGAAGTGTTCCAACTCCCTCTCATATATTTTTAGTTTTTCCGGAGTATCATACTGCCCTCGCGTCTTGTGCTCATAATGATAGAGTTCGGCATGGGGGGTGAAAACCACCAGGTATCCCTTTTCTCTTATCTTCAAGCACAGGTCTATGTCATTAT
>JAZGJJ010000032.1 GCA_036482575.1 Thermodesulfobacteriota bacterium | reverse complement strand
AGGTGTACGACTTGAAGGCACTCCTGCGCGGGGTGGACCGGGGGGTCCCGCGCGAAGAGCTCTTCGACGTCATGATACCGGCCGGAGAGTTCGACCGGGCCGCGCTCCGCCAGCTCTCCGGGGCACGGGACGTAAACGACCTCATGAGGATACTGAGTACCTGGGGCAGCCCCTACGCCGCACCGCTCAAGCGGGGTTTTAAGTCCTACGAGAGAAACCGGAGCACCATCGAGATGGAGCTCGCGCTCGACAGCTTCGTCGCGGGACATTTCCTGTCCGCCGTAAGCGAGGGCACCGAAGACGGCAGGATTATACGGACAATGATCTCCACTCGCGTGGATACGGCGAACGTAATGACCCTTATAAAGGTCGGGGGCGAGGGTTTTACCGGCCCCACCCTCGCCGAACTCTTTATCGAAGGGGGAGGAGGGGGGGTAGGGGGGGGGAGGCTCAGTAAGAGTGACTTCCTGAAACTCGCCGAGACCGAAAACAGGGAAACGCTTCTGACCGCACTTGCCGGGGCCGTATCGGGCAGGGACTTTTCCGACGTGCTCCTCGAAGCGGACAGTGAGGAGCCGAGCCTCCTGGAAGAGAGGTTCGAGGAGCTTGTCTGTATGGAACTCTTCCGCGCCGCCCTCTCCGACCCGCTCTCGATAGCGCTACCGGCGGTATTTATATACATGAAGGTCCGGGAGGTAAAGAACCTCGGCACCATCACGAGGGGGAAGGTCTTCGACATACCCGAGGACGAACTGCGGCGTATTCTGATATACCCGTGGCAAAGCGCTCCAGCGTAAAGTGATGTCAGCGGCATGTGCGGCAGGCACGGCCTGCGGGACGGCGCTATAAAACCCGTGGCAAAGCGCTCCGGCGTGAGCTTTCAATATGACTGGATTAATTATCATAACACGGCCCGGCGTCTCGCTCGGCTTCCGGCTCGGGGGGTTCGAGTGCCGGGAGGAGAGGGGAGAGGACGTCTCCGCCGTACTCGAAGAAGTGGAGAGGGAAGGGCGCTACGGGCTCGTCATAATGGACGAGGAGCTTAAGGCGCGGGTCTCAAAGCCGCTCATGCGGCGCATAAACAGGAAGGGGCTCCCGGTCGTCGTGCCCGTATACATACCCGAGGCCTGGGAGGAGAGGGGCGAGGCCGAGAGCCCTGCCGTCAGGCTCATAAGAAGGGCCATAGGCTACCAGATAAAGATTAAGAGATGAAGGAGATAAGAGGGAAGATATACGGGGTCTCGGGCCCCGCGGTCGTCGCCGAAGGCATGAGGGGCGCCCGTATGCACACGACCTGCGCCGTCGGAGAGGAGCGGCTCCTCGGCGAGATAATAAAGCTCGATGGAGAGCGCGCCACGCTCCAGGTCTATGAGGATACGACCGGCCTCCGTCCCGGAGAAGAGGTCGTCTGCTCGCTAAAGCCGCTTACCGTAACGCTCGGCCCCGGCCTCCTCACCAACGTCTTCGACGGTATACAAAGGCCGCTCCACGCCATGCGCGAGGTCGAAAGGGACTTTATAACCAGAGGGCTTACCCTTGCCCCACTTGACATGGAAAGGGTTTGGGAGTTCCGGCCCGAGAGGAAAAAGGGAGACAGGGTCGGCCCCGGAGACGTCCTCGGCACTATCGAGGAGACCGAGTGCATAACCCACAGGGTGATGGTCCCCCCCGGCCCCCCGGGGACCGAAGGCGGCGTTATAAAGGAGATAAGAGAGGGGACGGTCTCCGGCGAGGCCCCGGTCTGCATCCTCGAAAACGGCGACACCATAGGTCTCTACCACGAGTGGCCCGTAAGGGCCCAGCGGCCCTTCTCGCTCAGGCTTCCGCCCAGGACCCCCTTTATAACGGGCCAGAGGGTCTTTGATACGCTCCTCCCGCTCGCCGAGGGAGGTACGGCCATAGTGCCCGGAGGGTTCGGCACCGGGAAGACCGTGGTCGAGCAGACCATAGCCAAGTTCTCGCGCGCCGAGATAGTCATCTACGTCGGCTGCGGCGAGAGGGGGAACGAGATGACAGAGGTCCTGACCGACTTCCCGGAACTCAAAGACCCCTTCACCGGGCACCCATTGAGCACGAGGACCGTCGTGATAGTCAACACCTCGAACATGCCCGTGGCCGCGAGGGAGGCGTCCATCTTTACGGGCATCACCATAGCCGAGTACTTCCGAGACATGGGCTACAACGTGGCCATAATGGCGGACTCCATATCGAGGTGGGCCGAGGCCTTGCGCGAGATCTCCTCCCGGCTCGAGGAGATGCCCGGCGAGGAGGGCTACCCCCCGTACCTCTCGACCCGGCTCGGAAGCTTTTACGAGAGGGCCGGCAGGGTCGAGTGCCTGGGAGGGGGGGGAACCGGAGGAGGTGGAGAATCCCGCACCGGCTCGGTCACGGTCATAAGCGCGGTCTCCCCGCCCGGCGGGGATTTTTCCGAGCCCGTTACGCAGGCCTCGCTCAGGTTCGCAGGAGCTTTATGGGCGCTCGATACCGACCTCGCCTACCGCCGCCACTTCCCGGCCGTAAGCTGGGAGAAGAGTTTCAGCCTGTATCTCCGACAGCTGGAGGACTGGTATGCGGAAGAAGTCGCCCCGGACATGCATGAGCAGAGGGCGAGGCTCGTCTCTCTCCTCCAGCAGGAGGCCGAGCTTAAAAAGGTCGTCCAGATAGTGGGGCTCGAGGCCCTGCAGGAGACCGACCGTATAACGCTCGAGGCCGCGACCGTGGCGAGGGAGGCCTTCCTGAGGCAGAGCGTCTTTAACCCGGACGACGCCTTCGCCACCTTCGATAAACAGTACTGGATGCTCCGGGCGGTCTTCGCCTTCCTCGACTCGGCCTTGAAGGCGTTCAAAGAAGGGGTCTATCTGGAAAAGATAATCGCAAGCCCGCTTAAGACCGAACTCATGAGGATGCAGGAGCTCCCGAACGATGGCTTCAAGGAAAAGGCCCTGGAGCTTATAGGTAAGATGGAAACGACGCTCTTCGGGATGGAGTAGCATGGACCTTATTAGAAGAGAGTACCGCACGATAAGCGACGTATCCGGCCCGCTCATATTCGTTCGCGGCATAAGCCGCGCCGGCTTCGCGGAGATGTGCGAGGTAAAGCTCCCCGACGGCGAGACGAGGAGAGGGCAGATACTTAAGATAGAAGGGGACCTCGCCGTGGTGCAGGTCCTCGAGGGGACCTCGGGCATAGACGCCGACAGGAGCTCGGTCGTACCAACGGGAGAGAGCGCCATGGTGTCCCTCTCCACCGACATATTCGGCAGGGTCTTTAACGGACTCGGAGAGCCCATAGACGGCCTGCCGCCTATCGTGCCCGAGACCCGGCTCGACATAAACGGCCTCCCCATGAACCCGACGTCCAGGGAGAAGCCGTCGGAGTTCATCCAGACCGGCATCTCGGCCATAGACGGGCTTAATACGCTCGTCCGGGGCCAAAAGCTCCCCATATTCTCCGGCGCCGGGCTGCCCGCTAACGAATTGGCCCTCCAGATTACCCGGCAGGCAAAGGTGGCGGGCGAAGAAGGGGCTGAAGAGTTCTGCGTGGTCTTCGGCGCCATGGGCATAACGTCGAGGGAGGCCTTCTTCTTCAGAGAGGGGCTGGAAGAGGCCGGGGCCATGGAGAGGACCGTCTCATACATAAACCTCGCGAGCGACCCGACGGTCGAGAGGCTCTTCACCCCGAGGATAGCGCTCCGGGCCGCCGAGTACCTTGCATTCGACAAGGGCTACCACGTGATGGTCGTCCTGACCGACATGACCGCCTACTGCGAGGCGCTCCGCGAAATAGGGAGCGCCAGGGAGGAGATCCCCGGCAGGCGCGGCTATCCGGGTTACATGTACACCGACCTCGCCATGCTCTACGAGAGGGCCGGGAGGCTTAAAGGAGGGGGCAAAGGTTCGGTCACCATAATGCCGATACTCACCATGCCCGAAGACGACATAACTCATCCCATACCGGACCTTACCGGCTACATAACCGAAGGGCAGATTGTGCTTAGCCGCGCCATGCACCGCCGCGGGATCTACCCGCCCATAGACGCACTCCCGTGCCTCTCCCGATTGATGAACCTCGGCATAGGCGAGGGCAAGACCCGTGAGGGACACCGCGGACTCGCAGACCAGCTCTACGCCTCGTATGCCAGGGGGTGCGACACCAGACGCCTCGTCGCCATAGTGGGAGAGGAGGGGCTCACCGAGCTCGACAGGCTTTATCTGAAGTTCGCCGACTCGTTCGAGGGGAAGTTCATCGGGCAGGGGGAGGAGGAGAGGGGTATAGAAGAGACTTTAACCCTCGGCCGGGAGATACTCTCGGTACTCCCCGCAACCGAACTTACGAGGCTGAAGAGGTAACGGATGGAAGCTGCCGCGTCGACAAGACACAACTTAATGAAGCTCAAGGAGAGCTACGAAGCGCTTCATGCGGGCAACGGGCTTCTTAAAGGGAGGAGAGAGTCCCTCATGCGCGAGTTCTTCGGCCTGGTGGACGAGTGCATCGAGAGGAGGAACGCGCTCTCAAAACTCCTCGCCAGGGCACAGAGGGGTTTGGAGCTCACGCGCGCGGTGGGGGGAGATACGCTCGACTCGTTCGCCCATGCCTCGGCGAGGAAGGTCTCGCTCGAGATAGAGGTCAAAAACG
Source organism: Thermodesulfobacteriota bacterium (assembly GCA_036482575.1). Taxonomy (NCBI): domain Bacteria; kingdom Pseudomonadati; phylum Thermodesulfobacteriota; species Thermodesulfobacteriota bacterium. Next base: position 9,789 of record JAZGJJ010000032.1, on the reverse strand, counting down.
TCTGGGGCGTTAACGTGCCGGAGATAAGTTCTGTGCCGGTGGTAAGGCGTCTCGAAGCGAGGGGCGTCTCTCCGGTGGGCGAGAGGGCAGGGGCGCTGGACGCGGCTAAAGCCTTCGAGACGGTCGTGGACGGGATGGTAAATCTCGCCTCTCCCGAGGCGAGGCTCGGCCGCGTGGGTGAGCTTATAAGGAGCGACACGAGGAAGATAAACGCCATAGACGGGGTGGTATTGCCCGCGCTCAATACGCGCATAAGGGCCATAGAGCGGGTCTTAGAGGAGAGGGAGAGGGAAGAGGTCGTAAGGCTCAAGAGGTATAAGGAGAGGAAGGGAGGGAGGTCCCGGGGGGATGGAAACGCAGCTCGTTAATACTATCTTATACTCTGCTACTGCCTGCGGGGCGGTGGCCGGGGGCGCCTCGCTCGTGCTCGCGAGGCACGAGTGGGCCACGAAGAACTCGGTACTCTTCGTAAGTTTTTCGGCCGGGGTGGTGCTCGCGGCTGCCTTTAACCACCTCCTGCCAGAGGCGCTTCTTGCGAACCCCGACGCCCTTACGGTCGTGCTCCTGACGCTTGTGGGTTTTTACATCCTCGAGCACGTGCTCGCCATACACTCCTGCCGCGAGCACGAGTGCGAGGTACACTCCATCGGCGTCCCGGCGTTCGCGGGCATAGCCCTGCACTCGCTCATGGACGGGGTCGTGATAGGCGTGGGCTTCGAGGCGGGCCCCTCCATAGGCCTTGCCGCCTCCGCGGGCGTGGTCCTCCATAAGATACCCGTTGGGATAGCCATTACCTCGATACTCCTGCACTCGGGCTATGAGAAAGGCAAGACGGCCCTTATGGCCGGGGTAGTGGCCCTGGCCACCCCGCTTGGCGCTCTCGGGGCGTATCTTTTGATACGCGAACTGGCAGCCCCCGTGCTCGGCGCGCTCCTGGCCTTCTCCGCCGGCTCTTTCATATATATAGGCGCCGCCGACCTGCTGCCCGAGACGCACAAGAAGCTGAACCCCGCCAACATACTGCTTGTGCTCGCGGGGGTGGTTCTGGTATATATAATAACTTAACTTAAAGGAGGCCCGGGACGGTGCCTAAACGATGCCCGGGACGGTGATCTAACGATGATCGAACGGTACGGAAGAGCGGAGATGACGCGCATATGGGAGCCGGAAAACAGGTTCTCCAAATGGCTCGAGGTGGAGCTTGCCGTCTGCGAGGCGTGGCAGAAAAAAGGGAGGATACCGTTAAAGTCGCTCCGGACGATTAAGCGGAAGGCGCGCTTCGACGTAAAGGGGATAGACCGGATAGAGCGGACCGTAAAGCACGACGTCATAGCCTTCCTGACGAACGTCGCCGGCTACGTGGGCCCGGACTCGCGCTACATACACATGGGCCTTACCTCCTCGGACGTACTCGACACCTCGCTGGCGCTACTCCTTAAAGAGGCCTCGGACCTCATAATAGAGGATATCGGGGCGCTCCTTAAGGTGCTGAAGAAGAGGGCGCGGGAGCATAAGTTTACCGTCATGGTCGGCCGCTCGCACGGAATACACGCAGAGCCCACCACCTTCGGCCTCAAGGTGGCGCTCATGTACGATGAGATGCAACGGAACCTCGAACGCGTTAAGAGGGCAAGGGAGGTCATTTCGTACGGAAAGCTCTCCGGGGCCGTGGGGACGTTTTCCACCATACCGCCGTCGATCGAGAGCCGGGTCTTGAGGAAGCTCGGCCTTAAGCCCGAGCCCGTCGCCACGCAGGTGGTCCAGAGGGACAGGCACGCGGAGTTTTTTACAACGCTTGCCCTGGTCGCCTCGTCGATAGAGAAGTTCGCAGTCGAGATACGTCACCTTCAGAGGACCGAGGTGCTCGAGGTCGAAGAGCCCTTTACGAAGGGACAGAAAGGCTCCTCGGCCATGCCGCACAAGCGTAACCCCGTGCTCTCGGAGAACCTTACCGGGCTCGCCAGGCTCGTCCGGGGATACTCCCAGAGCGCGATGGAGAATATACCGCTCTGGCACGAACGCGACATAAGCCACTCGTCGGTGGAGAGGGTCATAGCCCCGGACGCCACGGTCCTCATGGACTTCATGCTCGCGAGGTTCACGGGGCTCATGGAGGGGCTCGTCGTCTACCCGGAGAACATGCGGAGGAACATGGACGGGCTCGGGGGGCTTATCTTCTCCCAGAAGGTGCTCCTTACTCTCATCGATAAGGGCATGACCCGCGAGGACGCCTACAAGGTCGTCCAGCTGAGCGCCATGCGGGTCTGGAAGGCCGGAGTGGGGAGGGGGGATAATGAGTTCAAGGTGCTCCTCCTGAAAGATAAAGAGGTCAGGGCGAGACTGAAACCCCGCGAGATCGAGCGGTGCTTCGACCTGAAGCCATACACAAAACACGTGGACTACATATTCAACAGGGTCTTCAAAAAAAGGTAGGCGGATGGAGAAGATGGAAAAAACGGAAAAAAAAGAAGAGCTATACGAGGGCAAGGCCAAGATAATATACTCGACCAACGACCCGGAGCTGAGCATCATGCACTTCAAGGACGACGCCACGGCCTTCGACGGCAAGAAGAAGGGGACCATCGTGGAGAAGGGGGTCGTAAACAACGCCGTCTCGTCGAGGATATTCGAGTTCCTCGCGGAAAAAGGCATAAAGAGCCACTTCGTCGAGAAACTCTCCGAGCGCGAGATGCTCGTTAAGAAGCTCGAAATAATCCCGGTCGAGGTGATTATCCGTAACCTCGTGGCCGGAAGCCTCGCAAAGCGGCTCGGCGTGGAGGAGGGGACCGAACTGAAGGAGACCGTCTTGGAGCTATGCTACAAGAGCGACGAGCTCGGGGACCCCTTTATAAACGGCTACGTCGTCAGGGCAATGGGCTTCGCCACGGCCGAAGAGCTAAAGATAATGACCGACACGGCGATGGAGATAAACGGGCACCTGACGAAGTTCTTCGACGAGCGCGGCATACTGCTCGTCGACTACAAGCTGGAGTTCGGGCGGCATAAGGGGGAGGTGCTCCTCGGGGACGAGATAACCCCGGACGGCTGCCGCCTGTGGGACAAGAAGACCCGCGAGAAGCTCGACAAGGACCGCTTCCGCCGCGACCTCGGCAATGTCGAGGAGAGCTACCGGGAAGTCATGAAGAAGGTCCTGGCGTAGCCATATAAGGAGGAGATATTGCGCTGTCCCAGGTGTAAAGGAAATAACGACGACGCGGCGCGCTACTGCAGCCTCTGCGGGAACGAGCTTCCGCACGGGGCTCACGGGGCACGCGGGGAGCGCGCGGCGTCGGAGGGTGGGGAGGGGGGTGATGGGGGCATAGCCGCGCTCGGCGAGATGGCCGTGGTGCAGCTCGTCTTCTTTTCGCTCTTCACCTTCGGCATATACTCGGCCGTGTGGTTCCTGAAAAGGCTCGAGGCGATAAACAACCTCCGCTCGGAAGTGAAGATCGGCGAGGAGCCCTTCGGCTTCATAATCGCCGGGTCCATAGTCAATATAGGGCTGGTCCTCTTCGTTGCGGCCTCCGGCGAGCCGGCTGAGTCCCTGTCGACGGAGAACATCCTCATGGCCTCCGACCTGCTCGGGATAGCCGTACAGGTGACCATGATAGTACAGTGCTTTAAGTTGAGGTCGGCGCTCGTCGACCACACCGGCGGCGAGCTCCATATCTCCTGGGTATGGACGATACTCTTTACCGTCTTCTACCTCCAGCACAAGATAAACAGGCTCATGGAGCAGAGTGGCAATGAAAGCGAACGTATATATCACCCTTAAGTCCGGAGTGCTCGACCCGCAGGGGAAGGCCGTCGTGGGGGCCTTGAAGTCCATGGAGTTCGGCGAGGTAAAGGAGCTCCGGATAGGCAAGTTCATGGAGGTGGAGCTCGATTGTGCCTCCGCCGAAGAGGCCGAGACGAGGCTCAGGGATATGTGCGAAAAGCTCCTGGCCAATACGGTCATAGAGGACTTCAGGATAGAGATCGTGGATGGAGGGGGAGGTAAGTGAGGTTCGGGATAGTGGTCTTCCCCGGCTCCAACTGCGACCACGACTGCTACCACGCGGCGAAGCACGTCATGGGCCAGGAGGCCGAGTACGTCTGGCACAAAACGCGGGAGCTCGGGAAGTTCGACTGCCTTATCCTGCCCGGCGGCTTCTCCTACGGCGACTACCTGAGGCCCGGCTCCATAGCCGAGTACTCTCCGATTATGGAAGAGGTGAAGAGCTTCGCCGACAGGGGGGGGTACGTGGTCGGGATATGCAACGGCTTTCAGATACTTACCGAAACGGGGCTCCTGCCCGGCGCGCTCATGAGGAACAGAGGGCTCAAGTTCATATGCGAATACGTGAGCCTCAGGGTGGAGAACGACTCGACCCCCTTTACCGGAGCGTATAAAGAGGGACAGGTGGTCCGGATCCCCATAGCCCACGCGGACGGCAACTACTTCGCCGACGACGAGACGCTGGAAAGGTTGGAGAAGAACGGTCAGGTCGTCTTCAGATACTCCACCCCGGACGGCCGTGTCGTGCCCGAGGCGAACCCCAACGGCGCGCTCGGCAACATAGCCGGGATCATAAACGAGGCCGGGAACGTCATGGGCATGATGCCGCACCCCGAGAGGGCGAGCGAGGCGGAACTAGGCTCCACGGACGGCAGGGGGGTATTCGAGTCCGTAATCGCGTCCCTTGGCGTGCGCGGATGACTATTGGAAAGACAACGAGGTGGGCTGCCATGGTACTCCTCTCGGCCGGCCTCCTCTGCCTCCCGGCGCTCTGCGAGGCGAGGTCGAGGACGACCGTAACGGTTACCATAGGCGGCTCGCTCATCATAGGCGGGGCCTACCTGGCCTGGCGGCTGGCGTTTTCGAGAAGTTCGTCGAAAGGCAACCCGGCCGGGGATACGGTCGCCTATGCGGACGTCTACGATGGGGATATAGGGCGAGCGGAGGGCGTGGGGGGGCCGGAACTCCCCGTACCGGAACTCCACCTGCCGCTCTTTAATATGAGGTTTTAGATGGAAAACGAAAGTCGGCTTAAGCGAGCACTCGATAGCGGGGAGTTCGTCGTAACCGCGGAGATATGCCCCCCAAGGGGGACCGACGTCAAGGGGTTCCTCGACAAGGCGCGGCTCCTCAAGGACAGAATAGTCGCGGCCAACGTCACCGACAACCAGCGGGCCGTGATGAGGCTGTCGAGCCTCGCATGCTCCGCGCTTCTTATAAAGGAGGATATCGAGCCGGTCTTCCAGATGACCTGCCGGGACCGGAACCGGCTCGCCATCCAATCCGACCTCCTGGGCGCCTGGGTCCTGGGGGTGAGGAACGTCCTGGCGCTCACCGGAGACCACGTCTCCTTCGGCGACCACCGGGAGGCCAAGGCCGTATTTGACATGGATAGCGTACAAATGGTATATACTATAGGGAGGCTCAATAGCGGAAAAAACCTGAAGGACAGGGAACTCCGCGGCGGGACGGGATTTTTCACGGGGGCGGTCGTAGCTCCCGAGGCCGAGCCGTTTGGGCCCGAAGGGCTCAAGTTCCGGAAAAAGGTCGCGGCCGGAGCCAAATTCTTCCAGACCCAGGCCATATTCGATATGGACGCCTTCAAGAGCTTCTTCGATGAGGCGGAGAAGCTGGGCGCAAAGGTTTTAGGCGGCATACTGCTCCTTAAGTCCGCCAAGATGGCCCGCTACTTGAACGAGAACGTACAGGGGGTCAAGGTGCCGCCCGGCCTTATAGAAGAGCTCGAGGCCGCACCGGACCAGCTCCGTAAGGGCTGCGAGATAGCCTCCCGGCAACTAAGCGAGTTGAAAGAGTTCTGCCACGGCGCGCACATAATGGCCATAGGCCGGGAAGAGAGTGTCGTGGAGATAATGGAAGGTGCGTGAACCGGGTTTACCCGAACAAAGGAGGTAGGAAGATGAAGAGGATAATAGCGATAGTATTCTCGGCGCTGCTCGTCCTTTCGAGCGTGTCTCCGGCCCTGGCCGGTGAGATAAACAGGGAGCCCTCGGGCGAGGCGATGATATTCGACGTGCTGCTCGTAAGGCCGCTGGGTATCGTGGCCTCGGTCTTCGGGACGGGCCTTTTCATTGTGTCGCTCCCGTTCACCATACCGACGAAGAGCGTGAAGATGGCCGGGAAGAAATTGGTCTCCGAGCCCCTTGCCTACACCTTCAAGAGGCCGGTCGGGGATACCAGAGACATTAAGTACTGAGCTACTCCTCCGGGGCCTCCGGGGGTACGGGGGAGGGGGCGGGGGGAGTTGAGGTAACGGGCTCCGTGCATTGAGGGGCCGCGGTATCCGTCTCTACGGCGGGGGAGGGGGGGGAGGGTATACGCCCTCCCGCCGCCACGAAGACGGCCTCTTTGTTCCCGTCCGGGTTGTCGAGCGTGAGGGAGTCCTTCGAGCTTACGTGAAACGCCTCGCCCTCGCCCACGCCAACACCTACGCCCACGGATGACCCGCCGCACGAGCCGCTGATCCGGAGCCTTCCCTTCACCACGTAGACTATCTCCTCGCAGCCCTCCCCGGGCGATACGCGTCTGCCCGTCTCGCCGGGCCTGAGCCTTCCGTAGGCGAGGTATACCGCGCGGCTGCCGAGCTCGTCGTGGCCGAGAAGATACTCCCCCCCCTGGTTCGCCTCCGTTAACTTGGGCAGCCGGTATATCTTCATGCCATCGATTCCATCGAGTCCCTGAAGTGTTCCACGAAGTCCTCCCCGTGGAGCGGCCGTATTACTATCCACTTCCTCTTCTTGTCCAGCACCAGCTCGACCTCGGCCCCGGGGATGAGCTCAAGTTGCCTCAGGTACTCCCCGGGCAACGCCACCCCCTCTTTACCCTTGTCGATCTTTATTATCCTGTCCTTCATAAGCCTCCTTGGTGTCTGTGGTACTTTCCAGCTTAAAACGTATCTTCATATCTTAAGTTCCATAGGGCGGGTAGTCAAGCCATTTCCACCACCTGCGGTGGGGCGATTACCGGTAAGTGGTAGTCATTTCGACCCTCGTTGCAGATGCTTTACGCATACACCGTCGCCTGTGCTCCAGCACCCTGAATATTTTTAAATGGGCATAAGTAAGTTATTTATCTTTGGGCATCTTTAAATGTAGTAAAGGGGGCATCATTGAGGCTGTTTCAATTTCTGCTCCACCGTCAAGGGCGTATGGCATGAAGGTTGTAATTGGGCCGCATATGGCGTTAACCGTGCGGCATCATTGAGGGTGTTTCAGATTCTATAGCACCGTCCGGGATTATTGGGCCTTAATGTTGCAAAGGGCCGCATACGCGTTAACCGTGCGGTAGCACCCTTGACAAAGCGGCGCAAAGAATATTACACTATATAAAGTCGGTTGTGTACATCTTACAGGCTACTCTCATCGTATGAATATGGATAACGACAGCCCCGACAAGGGGAGACCTAGCATAATAAGGCAGAAGTACTTCGTAGCGCGGGAGTTGCAGCTCACCATCGCCTTTCTGGTGGTTGTTGCGCTGCTGGGAGGGATCTTCCTCCAGTCCGTCTCCGCCGCCCTGACCGAGTACCTCGATGTAAAGACGCCGGCGCTCGGCATATTCCTCATTCTCGGCTACGTAGCGCTCGTGGCGTTCCTCTCCATAGTCTTCTCCCACAGGCTCGTGGGCCCCTTTAAAAGGCTCGAATACGAGATGAAGCTCATCAAGGCCGGGGAACTGGACAGGAGACTTTCGCTCAGGACGAACGACGACAGCCAGGTCAGGATCTTCATCGAGCACGTGAACGACCTCATAGAGGACTTCGAGGCGATGAGTTCCGACTATAATAAAATGAGCAGCGACGCCTCCATCGCCATCGCCGACGCGATTGACGACCTCTCGGAGGAGAGCCCCGACCGTGAGAAGCTGAAAGAAGATCTCAAGGCCCTCCAGAAGCAGCTCCGCGAACTGAGGGAGAAGTGGTAACGGCCGCCGCGCGAGCCCTGCCCCGATGGAAAAGAGAAGAAAGCTCCCCGTCCTCATAGTAACGTCCGTCCTCCTTCTGCTTTACGTATCCTACATAGCCGTGCAGCGAAGACCCGTCCAGGTCGAAGAGAACGTCTGGCACTACAGCGTCAAGAAGGTCATAGACGGCGATACTATAGCGGTCTACGGCGGGGAGCGGGTGAGATACGTCGGTATAGACACCCCCGAGAGGGGCGAGCCCTTCTATCGCGAGGCCACGGAAAGGAACAGGGCGCTGGTGCTGGGGGGAGCGGGGGGAGGGGGGGGAGGGGGGGGGCGGGTAAGGCTCGTGGTGTGCGGCGAGGAGCCGAGGGACAAGTACGGAAGGCTCCTCGGGTGGGTCTACGCAGGCGGGGTGCAGGTCGAGGAGGTCCTCCTGAGGGAGGGACTTGCCAGGACCCTTACCATACCGCCGTGCGGGCTAAAGAAGGAAAAGGAATATAGCGGCTACCAGAGGGAGGCCAGGAGCAGGGGGCTCGGGATCTGGGGAGGGAAGGGCGGGGGGCCGGAGGCCACGCCACCCCCCCCGTCCCGCTAACGTAACGTGCCGTGCGTGAGCGATTTGGACCCTCTTGACATGAAAGCTGGATTGCTCTATAATTAGAACTGATGTTATCCGGAATAAGAAAACTGTCGTTTGTCGTCCTTCTGGCGGTCCTAATGGTTTCCTTCCAGTCGAGGGCCTTTGCGGAGGACGCCGGTCCGGGCAATGCCGAGGTCTATAAGAACCTCATAAACCCCTGGATAGAGAGGTGGTTCAAGGATCACGCCCTGGAAGTCGACCTCGTGAATAATGTCAGGATAGAGCGCGAACTCGTCGGTAAGGACCTCCACGACTTCGAGGCCATGGGGGGCAGCAAGAGGCGCTATACCGTAAGGGTTCTCTACCTGGTCAACATCACCGACAGGAACGCGAAGATGAAGGTCTGGGGCTTGAAGGAGCAGAAGATAACCTTCCTGGTGGAAGGGACGAGGCTCAAGGACTACTTCCCCACCGAAGATTCATGGAGAGGCGCGCCCCGCTACTCGGAGATGGCGGGCACCGTAGGTATCTGAACTTCCGGCGATGCGTTTTGTCGACGACGTTTTGCGCGCAAGACGTCGTTTGGAGCCGACTTCCAGAGAACATTTCGTCCCGAACATATTTTTTCCATAATCCCGGCGGCGTACCCAAGTGGTTAAGGGAGCAGTCTGCAAAACTGCCATTCAGCGGTTCGAATCCGCTCGCCGCCTCCATCTTTTTGTCCTTTTGGACCCGCCGGGGGTTCATTGGTATGACCTTGCAAGCCCGTCTTTAACCCAAGACCATTTCAAGCTGATTTACATCTTCGCACGTTCATACTGTTTCGGCCAGGCCAGGTCCACGCCAACTTTTTTTGCAGCCAGGAGCGGCCAGTAGGGGTTTCTTAGAAGTTCCCTGCCGAGCGCCACCATGTCTGCACGCTCCTTTGCTATGACCTCGTCAGCAAGCTCCGGGGCCGTTACGAGCCCCACTGCCGCGGTTTTTACACCGAGCATTGTTCTTATCTCTTAAGAGTAAGGGACCTGATAGCCCGGCTGTCCCGTATGCATCTCCATGGGGACAATACCTCCTGATGAGACATGCCAGAGGTACACACCCTATCTTTTAAAAGTGTTACCATCTTTATCGTGTCATCGAGTTCTACCCCGCCCGCGGCCCTCGTTGTGTAATGGATAAGGTGCCAGTCTTTCACCGTGCCGTCAGAGTCCGCGGAATACTGGCACATGGGCGCCATAATTATGCGGTTTTTGACCTCTATATCCTTAAGGGTAATTGGGGTGAATAGTTT
>JAZGJJ010000031.1 GCA_036482575.1 Thermodesulfobacteriota bacterium | reverse complement strand
CCGCTTTCGTGGTAAAATCCCGTCTGTGATGATGAAGATACTCTTTAAACTCTCCGACTACGCGGCCTCGATCCTTATGGGCGCGGGCACGCTGCTCCTGGTCTCCGCGATAGTGGGGAGCGGCTGGAACTGGAACACACTCCTTGCGATGCTCGCGGGCATGGTGCTCGGTACGGTCGTCCTCTTTATCGTAATGCTCGCCTTCAGCTCCTTCGCGACACTCTTCGAGATCATCCCGGTCGGCATGGTCATAACCATGCTGACCGGCATGGTCGCGGGCATGCTCTTCGCCGCAACGGAGCTCGGCTTCATGTCGATGCTCCCCCCGGTCGTGGCTTTCTCCATCCTCGCCCAGTTCCGTATCGACCTCTACAACATAAAGCTCAAGGGGGAGGTGGAGCTTGGCGGACGCTAAGGCCGAAACCCTCGCTAAAAGCCTCAAAGACAAGTGGGACGCCGCGGCACCCGTCTACGACAGGCTTAACAGTAGCGTCGAGCTGCGCTTCGGAGAGGAGAAGCGGGAATGGTTCTCGCGCGCGTCCGGAAGGATACTCCTCGTGGCCATCGGCACGGGGCTCGACCTTCCGTACTTCCCCCCGGAGAGAGAGCTGACGGGGGTGGACATAAGCCCGGAGATGCTCAAGATAGCGAAGCGTAGGGTGGACCCCGGCAGCGGAAACGTACGTCTCGTCCGCGCGGACGTCCAGGAGCTCGGCTTCGCCGACGATACCTTCGACACCGTCGCCACCTCGTGCACCTTCTGCTCGGTGCCCGATCCGGTGGCGGGCCTCAAGGAACTCCACCGCGTTATGAAGCCCGGCGGCAAACTCTTGATGTTCGAGCACGTAAGGAGTGAAATATTCTGGATGGGCCCGATGTTGGACATACTCACGAAACTTACGCGCATCCTCGGGCCGGACCTCAACAGAAATACCGGTGAGAACGTCCGTAAGGCGGGCTTCAAAATCACCCGCGAGGTGAACGTCTACCTGGATATGGTAAAGTTGTTCGAAGCGGTAAAGCCTGCGGCCGTAAAACCCGCGTAGGCACTTTCCCGGAGACAATATGGCAAAGCTTTACTTATCCATAACAGCTCTCTTTCTCTTGCTGCTCTCTCCGATGCAGGGCTACTCGAAGGACGACCCCTTCCTCGCTGAGCGGATGGAGATGGTGGAGAAGCAGATAGAGCAGAGGGGGGTCAACGACCCGAAGACCCTCGATGCCATGAGGAACGTGGAGAGGCACCTCTTCGTCCCGGCTTCTTCAAGGGATGCAAGCTACTCGGACCATCCCCTCCCTATAGGCGAGGGGCAGACCATCTCTCAGCCCTACATAGTGGCGCTTATGACCGAGATGCTCGGCCTTACCGGCAAGGAGCGGGTCTTCGAGGTCGGCACCGGCTCGGGCTACCAGGCCGCCGTGCTGGCGGAGATGGGGGTCGAGGTAAGGACCATGGAGATAAGGAAGAAGCTCGCCGGTTCGGCCCGGGCGAGGCTAGGTGAGCTCGGCTACGACAAGGTGAAGGTCAGGTACGGAGACGGCTACTTCGGCTGGGAGGAGGAGGGGCCCTACGACGCGGTTATCGTAACGGCCGCGGCAAACCACATACCCCCTCCGCTGATAAAGCAGCTGAAGGACGGCGGAAGGCTTATTATACCACTCGGCAGTACCCGTTATTACCAGACCCTCACCCTCGTTACGAAAAAGGGAGATAGGCTCGACGTCCAACACATCTCCGGCGTTGTCTTCGTCCCGATGGTCGGCAAGATGCTCGAGGGCGAGTAGACCGCTTATCCCTCAGCGGAAAGCGCCCTTATCGCCAGCCATGCCGCTGCGTAGGCCAGTGCCGCAACCCCCAGGACCGCGGAAAAGCCCCAGACCATCGCGCCCATCATTACGAGCACCGAGCTTATAACCGAAAATGAGCCGTTTACGCACCACGCCCAGGGTATAAGGCCGGGGTTCGTCCGGCCCAGAAGCGCCATGCCCGCGGGGAAAGGCATGCCCATGGCCGCGCCCAGAGGAAAGAAAAAGAGGGCGGTCAGCGGGTACTTCCACGCGACCGGCAGGGCGGCCACCGCGCCGGACACCGGGCCGGTCGCGTAGAGGTAGACCAATACCAGCAGGGGCACTGCGAGTAGCACGTTCGCCGACGAGCGCTCCATTATCCCGAACCGTCCCGAAAGGTAGCTCCCCGCGCCGCTCGATACGAGGAGTGAGAAGAGAACGACCGATATCGCGTAGACGGGCTCCCCTAAGACGGGCACGAGCTTATGCATGAGTGAAATCTCCACGAACATATAGCCCACCCCTATGGAGGCGAAGTACGCGCTTACCCGGAGGAGCACCCCCGGCGGCACCCGCTCCCTCCGGGTAAAAAAGAACGGCGCTACTATGAAGATAAAACTCGCAAGCACGGCCTGAATGAGTATCCACGGCAGGAGGTAGCCCCCCTCTATGAGTATGCCCCACTTCTTCCCGACACTCTCGTAGGTCTCCTTCATGCGGCCCATCTTAAAACTCTGCCCGAAAAACGGCCTCTCGTCGGTGGCGGGCCTTACGTCGAATATATAGCCTTCCAGGAATGGTTCCCTGGTCCGGGGGTCCAGAATCTCTCTGAAATGGTCGTGGTAGACCGGGGAGGGAAAGCGGTTATGCAGGTTGGCCTCCCGCTCCTCCATACCCGGATACCATACGACGTCAAAGCCCTCAATGGAGCAGAACTCCTTCACCACCTCCACCTCCCACGGCTCCACGGTGCCGTTCTTTACAAGGAGTGTTATAACCCCCCAGCTCCTTATGGCCATTATTCTCGCCGCCGCGTCGGCTACACCCCTTAGCCGAAGCCCCTCTATGGCGGTGGAGAGAAGTTTCAACTCCTGCCTTGGCGGGGGGAGGAGGAAGAGGCTAACGGAGACGTACCCCCCCTCTTTCAGGCGGCCCAGGTAGTCGCCGAAGGCCTCGGCCGTAAGGCCGTAATCCTCCTGAAGCCCCCTTATGCCGGAGGAGGCCGAGCCGAGCGTGTCGGTCCGGGGGAGCTTTATTATGTCGAACTTCCCGTCCAGTGCGGCGAGCACGTTCCTCCCGTGCCCGCGGCTTACGCGCGCGTCTCCGTATATGGAGCCCGAGAACTCCGAGAGCGGGCCCTCCATCGCGTCCGCCACAACGGTACTTATCTCCGCGCCCCGGACCCCTGCCGCGCCGTTCTCAACGGCCGAGAGGAGCTCCATGCCGCCGCCGGGCTCCACCACGAAGACCTCGGGGTTTTCCCTCAGGCGATATGCGACAGAAGACGGCAGGTGCCGCAGGAAAGACAGGTCGCCATCTCGCCGGGTGACCGTGGAGAGCCCCCCTCCGTTCACGGTGAAGCCGAGCTGGGCGGGCAACTCCCGCATGTAGGTAAGGCTTATCCCGGGCGCGGCCCTTACT
>JAZGJJ010000030.1 GCA_036482575.1 Thermodesulfobacteriota bacterium | reverse complement strand
GTGAACCTGGACATAGAGCTCATCACGCCGATAGCGATGGAGGAGGGCGTGAGGTTCGCGATAAGGGAAGGCGGCAGGACCGTCGGGGCCGGGGTCGTAACCAAGGTAGTAGAGTAGAAGAGCCGTGATGCGTAAAAGATTTTTTCTTTCCGCATCACGCATCACGCACACGCATAACGGCCTTTAAGGGGAGATATTGATGAGGGAAATAATCACATTGGCCTGCACCGAATGCAAGCGCAGGAACTACAGCACGACCAAGAACAAGAAGACCACCACCGACAGGCTTGAGCTCAGGAAGTACTGCAAGTTCTGTCGCAGGCACACGGTACATAAAGAGACGAAGTAGGGGTGTATCCCGCCCACGACAACCAGAAGAGTTTACAGGCCAGTAGCTCTAACGGTAGAGCAGCGGTCTCCAAAACCGCGGGTTGGGGGTTCGAATCCCTCCTGGCCTGCCATACATTCTAAAAGGGAGTCCGGTCCGGAACCGGGGGGTAGCGGAGTTATGGAGAAGATAGACAAGGCAAAGCTGTTTCTCTCGGAGGCGAGGGCGGAGCTTAAGAAGGTCACATGGCCTACCAGGCAGCAGGCCACCGCGTCCACGTGGGTTGTTATAGTAGTTGCATTCCTGATGGCGACGTACCTGGGGACGGTAGACCTCCTCCTGGGGTGGGTCGTTCGCCACGCTTTGAATTGAGGTAAGGTTTAATATGAGAGAAAAGAAGTGGTATGTGGTCCATACTTATTCCGGCTACGAGAATAAGGTAAAGGCGGCCATAGAGGAAAAGATAAAGGTGGAGGGTAAGGGCGACTCCTTCGGCGAGGTGCTCGTGCCCTCGGAGAAGGTCGTGGATATGGTCAAGGGTGTCAAGAGGACCACATCCAGGAAGTTCTTTCCCGGCTACATACTGGTCAACATGGACCTGACCGGGGATACCTGGCACCTTATAAAGGGTATCCCCAAGGTAACCGGCTTTGTCGGCGGGGACCAGCAGCCGCCGGCCATCTCGGAGGAGGAGGTCGGGAGGATAACGCGCCAGATGGAGGAGGGCGCCGTTACGCCCAAGCCCAAGGTGCTGTTCGAGAAGGGCGAGAACGTAAGGGTCACCGACGGCCCGTTCACCAACTTTACCGGCCTGGTGGAAGATGTGAAGCCCGAGAAGGGGAAGCTCAGGGTGCTTGTGAGCATATTCGGCCGGGCCACGCCGGTCGAGCTGGACTTCGTACAGGTGGAGAAGTCGTAGAGTTCCATGGCGAAGCCGCGGACTTATAATTTAAGCGAGGTATAGAGGATGGCAAAGAAGATAATAGGACAGATAAAGCTGCAGATCCAGGCCGGAAAGGCCAACCCCTCCCCCCCGGTGGGTCCCGCGCTCGGCCAGCACGGGGTGAACATCATGGGCTTCTGCAAGGAGTTCAACGCCAAGACCCAGAAGCAGGAGGGCATGATAATACCGGTAGTCATAACGGTCTATGCCGACAGGAGTTTTTCTTTCATAACAAAGACACCGCCCGCCGCAACGCTTCTCTTGAAGGCCGCGGGTCTGGCCAAGGGCTCGGGCGCGCCCAACAAGGAGAAAGTAGGCAAGGTGACCGAAAAGCAGGTTGAAGAAATAGCCAGGCTCAAAACGCCGGACCTGACGGCGGCCAGCCTCTCGGCCGCGGTAAAGACCGTCAAGGGTACCGCCAGGAGCATGGGCATAACAGTGGAAGGGTAGGGCGATGGGAAAGAAGTACAATACGGCGAAAAAGACGATAGAGAAAGAGGACTACGGACTTGATGAGGCGTTCGGGCTTCTGCCCGGTACCGCCACGGCCGGGTTCGACGAGACCGTGGAGCTGACCGGCAGGCTCGGGGTGGACCCGAGGAAGGCCGAGCAGATGGTAAGGGGCACCGTGGTCCTCCCGCACGGCACGGGCAAGAAGGTCCGGGTGCTGGTCTTCGCCAAGGGCGAGAAGGAGGCCGAGGCCAGGGAGGCCGGCGCGGACTACATCGGCGGGGAAGAGCTCGCGGAAAAGGTAAAGAAGGGCTTTCTCGACTTCGACAAGGCCGTGGCCACACCGGACATCATGGGTGTCGTCGGCAAGCTCGGGAAGATACTCGGTCCCAGGGGGCTCATGCCAAACCCCAAGACCGGGACCGTCACTTTCGACGTTAAGAAGGCAGTGGAGGAGATCAAGGCCGGCAAGGTGGAGTTCCGTGTGGACAAGGCCGGGTGCGTGCATGTCCCCATCGGGAAGGTCTCCTTCGGCGTCGAAAAATTGAGAGAGAACTTTAATACGCTCATGGAGGCGGTGATAAAGGCAAAACCGTCCGCAAGCAAGGGCACGTATCTGAAGAGCCTTAATATATGCACCACCATGGGGCCGGGCATAAAGCTCGACACGGTGGATGTGAGGAATACCTTTAAGTAAGTAGTCAAGCCGGATCGTCGGAAATGGTCAGAGACAGCAGGTGTCGCCGTATTGTGGCGGCTTAATACCCTGCCGAGGCCGGCCTTTAAAAGAGATGGGGGGGCACCGTCCCCCGCCTTTCGGTATCTTCATTAAAGGGTAGCGTCTCAGGTCTCTCTTCCGTTCCTGGCGTCACAAAGAGACGGAAAGGGGGGATGGAGAAAAAGTGGAAAGAAGCGAAAAGAAAGTTCAGATAGAAGAGCTCAAGGGCAGGTTCGAGAAGGCCGACGCGACCTTCCTGGCCGACTATACGGGCATCAAGGCCGAGGGGATGACCGCGCTCAGGAAGTCCTTGAGAGAGTCGGCGGCGGAGTTCAAGATATCGAAGAACACCCTTACGAGGCTCGCGATAAAGGGCACGAGTTCCGAGAGCCTTAGTGAGCACTTCAAGGGGCCCGTGGCCGTAGCCTTCAGCTATAAGGACGCGGCCGCCACGGCCAAGGTCCTTACCGAGTTCGCAAAGAGCGAGCCCAACTTCGAGATGAAGGTCGGGGTCCTCGGCGACAGGGTTATGGACCTGGCCGAGATCAAGGGGCTGGCGAGCCTGCCCTCCAGGGAGGAGCTCCTTGCCAGGCTCGTAGGTGTATTGAATAACGTACCCACCGGCCTTGTCAGGGTACTCGGCGGCGTACCGCTGAAGCTACTCTACGCGCTTAACGCCATAGGCGAGACGAAGAAAAGTGCTTAATCGGGCCGGATGGCCTTTAAATACAACTTAAACCGTAAAAGACGAGGAGGAGAGAGAGATGGCAGAGGTAAAGAAAGAGGAAGTAGTTAAGTACATAGAGAACATGACGGTAATCGAGCTTGCCGACTTCGTAAAGGAGCTCGAGGAGAAGTTCGGCGTGAGTGCCGCCGCACCGGTAGCGGTTGCCGCGGCACCGGCCGGAGGGGCGGCGGTCGAGGAGAAGACCGAGTTCGACGTGGTGCTGACGTCGTTTGGCGCCGAGAAGATAAAGGTCATAAAGGAGGTAAGGGCCGTCACGGGTCTCGGGCTTAAGGAAGCCAAGGACCTCGTCGAGGGAGCGCCCAAGAGCATGAAGGAGGGTGTCTCCAAGGATGAGGCCGAGGGGATAAAGAAGAAGGTCGAGGCCGCAGGGGCCAAGGTCGAGATAAAGTAGTAAAAGCCGTATGCTTGTGCGCGATGCGTTATACGTAAAAGACTTTCTCTTCCCGCATCACGTGTAACGCACACGTATCACGGCCTTTGACATGGTGAGTGTGCCCGCCGATGTCGGTGGGCAGTTCGTTTTTTAGTAATTTAGCAGCACCGGAAGGAGAGAGGAAAATATGGCTTTCTCTTTAAGTGGAATCAACCTCAGGAAGGACTACTCCCGCATAGGGAAGGTGGTGGACATACCGAACCTCATCGAGGTGCAGGAGAAGTCCTTTGCCGAGTTCCTGCAGCTGGACGCGAAGCCCGGGGAGGTAAAGGACACCGGCATTCAGGGCATATTCAAGGGTGTTTTCCCCATAAAGGATTTTAGCTCCACGGCATCCCTGGAGTTTGTCAGCTACACGCTCCTCGATCCGAAGTACACGGTCTCCGAGTGCCACCAGAAGGGGATGACCTACGCCGCCCCCATAAAGATAATGGTCCGGCTTATCATGTGGGACAAGGACCAGGAGACCGGGGCGCAGACCATACGCGACATAAAGGAGCAGGAGGTCTACTTCGGCGAGATACCGCTTATGACCGGTAACGGCAGCTTCGTCATAAACGGCACCGAGAGGGTCGTCGTCAGCCAGCTCCACCGCTCCCCCGGGGTATTCTTCGAGCACGATAAGGGGAAGGGTTATACCGGCAAGATCCAGTACACCGCGAGGGTCATACCATACCACGGCTCCTGGCTGGACTTCGAGTTCGACCAGAAGGAACTGCTCTACGTCAGGATAGACAAACGCCGGAAGATGCTCGCCACGGTCCTCCTGAAGGCCCTCGGATATTCCGTCGAGGAACTGCTTAACTACTTCTATCCGAGCGAGGAGGTGGTGGTCGAGGGGAGGAAGATACTTAAGAGCGTGGAGCCCGAGTATATAGTCGGGCAGAAGGCGAGCCGCGACATCAAGGACCCGAAGACCGGCGAGATTATAGTCAAAAAGGAAAGGAAGTTCACCCGCGTGGCCGTAAAGAAGCTCGTGGCCGCGAAGATAAAGTATATACCCGTCGAGGTCGACGACATAGTCGGCAGGATAGCCTCCAACGACATAGTGGACCCCAAAACGGGCGAGGTGGTGCTCGAGTGCAACCAGACCCTTACGCGCGAGGTGCTCGACGACATATCCAGGCGCGGCATAGAGAGGTTCAAGCTGCTCTTCATAGAGGCCATGGGAGACTTTTTCAGGGATACGCTCCTCGGCGACCGCACGGGCAACGAGGAAATGAAGTCCGTAGCCGAGTACCGCAAGATAAACCCCGACGACCCCATCACCAACATGACGATGAACGCGAGGGTGGAGATATACAAGAGGTTGAAGCCCGGCGACCCTCCCACGGTGGAGACCGTGAACCATTACTTCCAGAACCTCTTCTTCTCCCCGGACAGGTACGACCTCTCGAAGGTCGGGAGGCTCAAGCTGAACCGCAAGCTCGGAGTGGAAGTCCCTCTCGACAGCACCACTTTGAGGAAAGAGGACATCATAGAGGTGGTCCGCTACCTGATAGGGCTCAAGAACGGTCATGGCATGGTGGACGACATCGACCACCTCGGCAACCGCAGGGTCCGCTCGGTGGGGGAGCTTATAGAGAACCAGTACCGGATAGGGCTCCTGAGGATGGAGAGGGCGGTGAAGGAGAGGATGAGCATGGGGGAGTTGGAGACGCTCATGCCTCACGACCTCATAAACCCAAAGCCCGTTACCGCGGTCATAAAGGAGTTCTTCGGCTCGAGCCAGCTCTCTCAGTTCATGGACCAGACCAACCCTCTTTCCGAGGTCACGCATAAGAGGAGACTCTCAGCACTCGGCACCGGGGGGCTTACCCGGGAGAGGGCCGGGTTCGAGGTGAGGGACGTTCACGCCACGCACTACGGCAGGATCTGTCCCATAGAGACGCCCGAAGGGCCGAATATCGGGCTTATCGTCTCGCTCAGCACCTACGCCAGGGTAAACGAGTACGGCTTCATAGAGACGCCCTACAGGCAGGTGGCGGAGGGTAAGGTCACCGACAGGATAAACTGCCTTTCGGCGCTGGACGAACAGGACCGCGTGATAGCCCAGGCCAACGCGCCGCTGGATAAGGACGGATGCTTCACCGGGGAGTTCGTCTCCGCCAGGAAGGGTGGGGACTTCATCATGGCCAAGCCGGGCGAGGTGACGCTGATGGACGTCTCGCCGAACCAGCTTGTGAGTATCGCGGCCTCTCTCATTCCGTTTTTGGAGAACGACGACGCCAACAGGGCGCTTATGGGAAGCAACATGCAGCGTCAGGCGGTCCCTCTCGTAAAGACCGAGGCCCCGGTCGTAGGCACAGGCATGGAGAGTGTCGTGGCCAGGGACTCGGGGGTTACCGTGGTGGCCAGGAACGCCGGGACGGTGGAGAGCGTTGACGCGGCCAGGGTCGTTATCAAAAATGACGTCGGCGGGGTCGATATCTACAACCTCACCAAGTTCAGGCGGTCGAACCAGAACACGTGCCTGAACCACAAGCCCATCGTCTCCAAGGGGGATAAAGTCGGAAAGGGCCATGTGGTCGCCGACGGACCGTCCACGGACAACGGCGAGCTGGCGCTCGGCAGGAACGTGCTCGTGGCCTTCATGCCCTGGGGCGGGTATAACTTCGAGGACTCCATACTCATAAGCGAGAGGCTTATAAAGGACGACGTCTTCACCTCGCTCCACATAGAAGAGTTCGAGGTGGTCGCAAGAGACATAAAGCTCGGCAAGGAGGAGATAACCAGGGACATCCCCAACGTCGGCGAGGAGGCATTGAAGGACCTCGACGAGAGCGGGATCATACGCGTAGGCGCCGAGATCGGCCCCGGCGATATACTGGCGGGCAAGATAACCCCCAAGGGGGAGACCCAGCTCTCTCCCGAGGAAAAGCTCCTGAGGGCTATATTCGGCGAGAAGGCCGAGGACGTGAAGGATACCTCATTGAGGGTGCCGCCGGGCATAGAGGGGGTCGTGATAGACGCGAAGGTCTTCACCAGGAAGGGCGCGGAGAAGGACGAGAGGTCGAGGTCCATAGAGGATAGGGAGATAGCCAGACTGCACAAGGACCGCGACGACGAGATAAACATAGTAAAGGCCAGCACCTATAACCGTATAAAGAAGCTCCTTACGGGCAAGAAGTCCAAGACCCGCATTACGGACAAGAAGGGGGCCACGCTCCTTTCCAAGGGCAAGGTCATAACCGTCGACGTCCTGGAGGACATCCCCCAGACCAGGTGGCCCGAGATCATACCGGCCGGGGACGAGAAGGCCGAAAAGGACATAGCCAAGGCACAGAACGACTTGAGCGAGCAGATGGACCTCATTAAGGTCGTCTTCAACGACAGGATAAACCGGCTTAAGAGAGGGGACGAGCTCCCGCCCGGCGTCATAAAGATGGTCAAGGTATACATCGTGATGAAGAGGAAGGTCTCGGTGGGGGATAAGATGGCCGGGCGCCACGGCAACAAGGGTGTCATATCGAGGATACTCCCCGAGGAGGACATGCCGTATATGGTCGACGGGACCCCGGTGGACATCGTTCTTAATCCATTGGGCGTTCCTTCCAGGATGAACGTGGGGCAGATACTCGAGACCCATCTCGGGTGGGCGGCGAAGGAGCTCGGCAAGTCCGTGGGGGAGATGATCGACAAGGGGCTAAGCCCGAACACCATAAGAGATAAGATTAAGAAGATTTACGGCTCGCTCGAGTTCAGCAAGTTCATGAACGGCCTTTCCGATAAGGAGGTCCTCGGCGTTGCCCGGAGGCTCAGGGGGGGCGTAACCATGGCCTCTCCGGTCTTTGACGGGGCCACGGAGGAGGACGTCAGGGAGGCGCTGGCTTCCGCGGGGCTGTCCCGGAGCGGCCAGACCGTACTCCGTGACGGCAGGAGCGGCGAGCCCTTCGACCAGAAGGTCACCGTGGGCGAGATGTACATGATGAAGCTCCACCACCTGGTCGACGACAAGATACACGCAAGGAGTACGGGCCCGTATTCGCTCGTCACCCAGCAGCCGCTCGGCGGGAAGGCCCAGTTCGGCGGCCAGAGGCTCGGTGAGATGGAGGTCTGGGCCATGGAGGCCTACGGCGCGGCCCACAGCCTCCAGGAGTTCCTCACCGTCAAGTCCGACGACGTCCCGGGCAGGACCAAGATATACGAGTCTATCGTAAGGGGGGACTATACGCTGGAGCCGACCATTCCGGAGTCCTTCAGCGTGCTGGTGAAGGAGCTCCAGAGCCTCGCGCTCGACGTGAACCTCATGGAGGACGAAGGACAAAGTCAGTGAGTCGGTGAGTCTGGAAATACAGGCACTTTTTTTTAGTTTTCCGTTGCATTGTTCTTAAAACAAGGGGGTATACTGTGGAAAGCCTCATGGCCCTATTTGAAAAGCAAAAGAAACCCACGGACTTCAACGCCATAAGGATTACCATCGCCTCGCCGGAGAGGATAAGGGAGTGGTCCCACGGCGAGGTGAAGAAGCCCGAGACCATAAATTATCGCACCTTCAAGCCGGAGAGGGACGGACTTTTCTGCGCCAAGATATTCGGCCCCGTCAAGGACTTCGAGTGCAACTGCGGTAAGTATAAGAGGATGAAGCACAGGGGGGTGGTCTGCGAGAAGTGCGGCGTGGAGGTAATCCCTTCGAAGGTAAGGCGCGAGAGGCTCGGCCACATAGAGCTCGCCACCCCGGTTGCACACATATGGTTCATGGGGAGTCTCCCCTCGAGGATAGGGGCGGTGCTGGACATGACGCTCAAAGAGGTGGAGCGGGTGCTCTACTACGAGAACCACATCGTCATAGACCCCAGGGATACCGCCCTCACCGAGGGGGAGCTCTTAACCGAGGAGAAGTACCAGCAGGCCATGGAGAAGTACGGTCTCGACAGCTTCGTGTCCGGCATGGGGGCCTCGGCCATAAGGGAGATGCTCAAGAGGTGCGACCTGGAGAAGCTGTCGGCCGAGCTCAGGGACGGGATGAGCAAGACCGCCTCCGAGGCCAAGAAAAAGAAGATAGTCAAAAAACTCAAGGTGGTCGACGCCTTCCTCTCCTCGGGCAACAGGCCGGAGTGGATGATACTCGAGACCATCCCGGTCCTGCCGCCGGACTTAAGACCGCTCGTCCCGCTCGACGGCGGCAGGTTCGCCACCAGCGACCTGAACGACCTCTACCGCCGCGTGATAAACAGGAACAACCGGCTTAAGAGGCTCATGGAGCTTAACGGTCCCGAGATAATCATAAGGAACGAGAAGAGGATGCTTCAGGAGGCCGTGGATGCGCTCTTCGATAACGGCAGGCGCGGCAGGGTCATAACCGGCCAGAACAAAAGGCCGCTCAAGTCACTTAGCGACATGATAAAGGGCAAGGGCGGCAGGTTCAGGCAGAACCTGCTCGGTAAGCGTGTCGACTACTCCGGCCGTTCGGTCATCGTCATAGGGCCCGACCTGAGGCTTCACCAGTGCGGGCTCCCGAAGAAGATGGCGATCGAGCTCTTCAAGCCCTTCATCTACCAGAAGTTGGAGGAGAGGGGATACGCGACGACCATAAAGAGCGCGAAGAAGATGCTCGAGAAGGAGAGACCCGAGGTCTGGGACGTGCTCGACGAGGTAGTAAAGGAGCACCCGGTGCTCTTGAACCGCGCTCCCACTCTCCACCGCCTCGGCGTGCAGGCGTTCGAGCCGCTCCTTATCGAGGGCAAGGCCATCCAGCTCCACCCGCTCGTGTGTACCGCCTTCAACGCCGACTTCGACGGCGACCAGATGGCCGTGCACGTACCACTCTCGGTCGAGTCCCAGGCCGAGGCCAGGGTGCTGATGATGTCCACCAACAACATCCTTTCTCCCGCGAGCGGAAAGCCGATTATCGTGCCCACCCAGGACATAGTGCTCGGGCTCTACTACCTGACGCGCGAGAGGTTCGGCGTGAAGGGCGAGGGCAAGAGGCTCTCCGGCTTCGACGAGGTCAGGGCCGCTTTCGACGCGGGAGAGCTGCACCACCAGGCGAAGATAAAGGTAAAGGTGGACGGCGAGCTGGTCGATACCACCGTGGGCAGGATCATTTTAAGGGAGGTGGTGCCCGCTGCCATAGCCTTTAGCGAGATAAACAGGGTAATGGACAAGAGGCAACTGGCCGACCTTATAGACATCTGCTACAGGAGGGCCGGGAACAAGGAGACCGTTATTCTCGCCGACAGGCTCAAGAACCTCGGTTACCGCTACGCCACCAAGGCGGGTGTCTCGATCTGCATCGACGACATGAAGATACCCGTAAAGAAGGAGGCGTTACTCAATAAGGCTTACGGCGAGGTAAGGGAGATACAGAGGCAGTATAACGAGGGGCTCATAACAGACGGCGAGAGGTACAACAAGGTCATAGACATCTGGGCCCAGGCGACCGAGGAGGTGGCCGATGAGATGCTCAAGGAACTCGGCACGGATACCGTAAAGGACGAGGAAGGCAATAAGAGGAAGGTCCCGAGCTTCAACCCCATATTCATGATGGCCGACTCCGGCGCCCGGGGCTCCTCCCAGCAGATACGCCAGTTGGCCGGGATGAGGGGCCTTATGGCCAAGCCGTCGGGAGAAATAATAGAGACCCCCATTACCGCCAACTTCAGGGAGGGCCTCACCGTGCTCCAGTACTTCATATCGACCCACGGCGCGAGGAAGGGTCTGGCCGACACCGCGCTTAAGACCGCCAACTCCGGCTACCTTACCAGGAGGCTCGTGGACGTCGCCCAGGACGCGATAATGGTCGATGAAGACTGCGGCACGCTCGACGGCATCTACCTGTCTTCGCTCGTCGAGGGCGGCGAGATAATCGAGCCCATAGGCGAGAGGATACTCGGAAGGGTCGCGTTGGAGGACGTGGTCGACTCCTTCAGCCAGGAGGTTATCGTCTCCGCCAACGAGGAGATAGACGAGGAGAAGGTGGGGCGCATTGAGGAGGCGGGTATCGACAGGGTGAAGATAAGGAGCGTGCTCACATGCAGGAGCGTGAGGGGGATATGCGTTAAGTGTTACGGCAGGGACCTCGCCAGGGGCAAGGTGGTGGATATGGGCGAGGCCGTGGGCGTAATAGCGGCCCAGTCCATAGGCGAGCCCGGAACCCAGCTTACCATGAGGACCTTCCACATAGGCGGCACGGCGAGCAGGAGGGCCGAGCAGACCACGCTCGAGGCGAGGCACGAAGGGGCGATTAAGCTCATGAACCTCCATACGGCCGTGAACTCCAAGGGCGAGACCATCGTTATGAACCGTAACGGCGAGGTGGCCCTGCGGGACGATGAGGGCAGGGAGCGCGAGAGGACACCCGTCATATACGGCGCCAGGCTTAAGGTGACCGAGGGCCAGAACGTGACCTCCGGTACGACCCTGGCCGAATGGGACCCCTACACCATACCGATACTTACGGAAACGAGCGGTATCGTCAAGTTCGGGGACGTGGAGGAAGGCAAGACCATGCGCGAGCAGCTCGATGAGGTCACCGGCCTTTCCAGCAAGGTCGTGGTCGCCTACAGGGAGGGAGACCTCCGGCCGAGGGTCTCGATAAAGGACGAGGCGGGCAGGACCCACAAGGTCTCCGGCACCAGGAGGGAGGCACGCTACATGCTCCCGCTCAGCGCGATAATCACCTCCGGCGAGGGCGACAAGGTCAAGGCCGGCGACATAGTGGCCAAGATACCGAGGGAGACCACAAAGACGAAGGACATAACCGGCGGACTCCCCAGGGTGGCCGAGCTCTTCGAGGCCAGGAAACCCAAGGAATGCGCGATTATAAGCGAGATAGACGGAGTCGTGTCGTTCGGCAAGGACACCAAGGGCAAGAGGAAGATAGAGATAGTGCCCGAGACCGGCGAGCTCAAGGAGTACCTCATACCCAAGGGCAAGCACATAAGCGTCAGGGAGGGGGACCAGGTCGTGGCCGGAGAGCCGCTTATGGACGGCAGCGCCAACCCGCACGATATCCTGAGGGTGCTCGGCGTGAAGGAGCTCGCGAAGTACCTGGTCGACGAGGTCCAGGAGGTTTACAGGCTCCAGGGCGTCAAGATAAACGACAAGCACATAGAGGTGATCGTCAGGCAGATGCTCCAGCGGGTCAATATAAAGGACAGCGGGGATACCAAGCTCCTTGTGGGCGAGCAGATCGAGAGGTATCTCTTCGAGGAGGAGAACGAGCGGATCCTGGCCAAGGGGAAGATGCCCGCGGTGGCAGAGCCGCTCCTGCAGGGGATTACCAAGGCCTCTCTCTCGACCGAGAGCTTCATCTCGGCAGCCTCTTTCCAGGAGACCACGAAGGTGCTCACCGGTGCGGCGGTCGAGGGGAAGATAGATAGGCTGAGGGGGTTGAAGGAGAACGTTATAATGGGGCGTCTCATACCCGCCGGCACGGGTTTCAGGGACTACAAGGGGGTGGTGGCGCGCTTTGATGACGAGGAAGAAGAGGAGGCGCGGGAGCCCGAAAGGGTTGAAAGGGCCGCGAAGGTCGAAGAAAAGGTCGAGGGAGTCGCTATAACTCCTTGACAGCACGCCCAAGAGTTGATAAAATTATAAACTTTTAATCCGTATGTAATGCGGTCGCCCGCAAGCGGCGTCCCACCTTGGAGGTAAGTGCTTTAAATGCCTACAGTAAATCAGCTTGTACGTAAGGGAAGGAAGAGGCCCAAACACAAGACCGCCTCGCCGGCCCTTGAGTCTTGTCCCCAGAAAAGGGGGGTATGCGTCAGGGTATATACCACCACGCCAAAGAAGCCGAACTCGGCCTTGAGGAAGGTGGCAAGGGTCAGGCTCACCAACGGTATGGAGGTAACCTCCTACATACCCGGAATAGGGCATAACCTCCAGGAACACTCGGTCGTGCTCATAAGGGGCGGCAGGGTGAAGGACCTC
>JAZGJJ010000029.1 GCA_036482575.1 Thermodesulfobacteriota bacterium | reverse complement strand
GCGATGTCCTGAAAGCTCTTCATTAATTCCTCCCTGCCCGGCCCCAGTTCCTCCCTCCCGGAGTTCCTGAAGTCGTATATCAGATAGAGTACCGCCCCGGAAAAGGCGAGCGTGAAGAGCGAGTAGGCCGCAAACGAGCTTATGACGTGGGTCTCGAACCAGCGGGTCCGGAGGATCAGCACGAGCGGCCTCCCCTCGACCTCGTTAAAGAACGAGAAGACGAGCGCAAGCATGGCCGTCGGCACTGTCACGAGCTCGGTCAGCCTCTCGTTATACCGGAAGATTACGACTATGCTCACCAGCACCGTGGACCAGCTGAAGAAAAGGAGCGTCTCGTAGACGCTCGCCATGGGGGCGTGCCCCGTCTGGTATGTGCGTACGGCGAGGGCTATCGTATGGACGAAGAAACCGGCCGAGAGGAAGAGCCTCGAAGAGCCCTCGAACGAACTCTTACGGGTAAGGTGATAGGCCCCGACAATGGCCAGCGCCGAGACGTAAAAAATAAGAGACACATACAGAAGCGGTTTTAACGCCATGTCCAAGTCCCCGGCTTACCGCCGCCTCTCGCCGGCCCATATGCAACTATACAACGGGAACGCTTTAGCGCCATGTCAAACACCCCGGCTTACCGCTGTCTCTCATCGGCCCATATGTAGCCGTGCATCTGCACCTGCAGCCTGACGCTGAGGCCGTCGGCGAGTATCCAGTCGGCGAGAACCCTGGGCTCGAGCTCGGGCCTTACCGGAGCGAAGAGTATCTTCTCCGTCCTGCTGCCCGCGTACTCCGCGGTAAACCTCTTCGCGAACTCGTAGTCGCCCCTGTCGCCTATGACGAACTTCACCTCGTCCTCGGGGGTGATGAGCGGGACGTTACTCATAAGGAAGACGTCGTCGTGGCCGCTCGAAGGGCACTTTATGTCCACCACCTTTACGAGCCTCTCGTCGAGCCCCTCGAAACTCACGCTCCCGTTGGTCTCGATGAGGACGCGGTAGTCGAGGTCGAGGAGTTTCTTCGTAAGCTCCTTTGTCTCGGGCTGCAGGAGCGGCTCCCCACCCGTTACCTCGACAAGCCACGGTTTCAGCTTCCTCGCCTCCGCAACGACCTCCTCCACCGACGCCTCACTCGCCTCGTCCGGGGTGCGGGCGTAGGGAGTGTCGCACCACGTGCAGTCCAGGTTGCAACCGGCAAGCCTTATGAATATACAGGGTATGCCCACGTAAGTGGACTCGCCCTGGATGCTGAGGAATATCTCGCTTATAAGCACGGGCCTCTACTTCTCCTTATCGCCCTCGTTGTCGTTGTTATTGTCCGTTTTGGCTTTTTCCACCTTCGCCTTGGCCTTCGGCCTGCCGAAGGCTTTAAAATTCCTTGCCAACTCCCCGAGCCTCTTCTCCGCCAGGCGGTTGACCGTCCCCTCGGGGAACTTTCCGTCCTCCCCCCTCTCTCCCACGGCCATGCCGGTAACTATCTCAAGACCCTCGTCCACCCTATCTATGGGATATATGGCGAACTTGCCGTCGGCCACGGCATCCCTGACCTCTTTCTTGAGCATGAGGTTCTTGACGTTGCGCCCGGGGATTACCACCCCCTGCGAGCCGGTAAGCCCTTTAGCCACGCAGACGTCGAAGACCCCCTCTATCTTCTCGTTTATCCCGCCCACGGGCTGGACCTCCCCGCGCTGGTCCATGGAGCCCGTGACGGCTATCCCCTGTTTTATGGGTACGCCGGAGAGGCTCGACAGGAGCGCGTAGACCTCGGTGCAGGTGGCGCTGTCCCCTTCGATGCCCTCGTAAAGCTGCTCGAAGCATATGGTCGCCGAGAGTGTCAGAGGGAAGTCGCGGGCGAACCTCTCGCCGAGGAAGCTCGAGAGTATCATGTGGGCCTTATTGTGTATGCGACCGCTCATCTTGGCCTCCCTCTCTATGTTGACCATGCCGCTGTCTCCCATGAAGGTCCTCGCGGTTATCCTCGACGGCTTGCCGAAGGCGTAGTCCCCCATGTCCAGCACCGCGATGCCGTTCACCTGGCCCACCACCGCGCCCTCGGTCTCCACCATTATGGTGTCCTCTTCTATGTACTCCCTCAGCTTGTCCTCCACCTTCGAGACCCTGTACACCATCTCCTTCCAGGCCCTCGTGACCTGGTCGGCGCCCACGGCCTTCATTCCATCCACGCCGGCCCAGTGGCTCGCCTCGACCACGAGGTTCTCCACCTCCCCGAAACGGGCCGAGAGCTTCCCCTTGTCACTCGACAGCCTGAGCCCGTACTCCACCACCCGGGCCACCCCGGTCCTGTCGAACGGCAGGAGGTCGTGCTCCTTACAGCGGGCCGCGATGAACTCCGCGTACCTCATAACGTTATCGTCGTTCCTGGGCATGCGGTTGTCGAAGTCGGCCTTCACCTTGAAGAGCTTTCTATACTCCTTATCCATCTGGTAGAGGAGGTAGTAGATATACGGCTCGCCTATCATCACCACCTTGATGTCGAGCGGTATGGGGGCGGGCTTAAGCGTGGTGCTGGACATGAGCCTGTACTGCTCCCAGACGTCCTCTATCCTGGCCTCGCGGGTCTTTATCATCCTCTTTATCGCGTCGTACACGAAGATGTTCCGGAGCACGTCGAGCGCGTTCACCACCAGGTAGCCGCCGTTGGCCCTGTGGACCGCGCCGGCCTTTATCATGGTGAAGTCGGTCGTCGCCACGCCGTACTGGATCCTGTGCTCCACGTGGCCGAAGAGGTTATAGTAGGTGGGGTTGGTCTCCACCACCACGGGCGCGCCTTTGGTCTCCCTGTTATCCACCATGAGGTTCACATGGTAGCGCTCGAAGGCGGGCTCGGCCGTGGGGAGCTTAAGCCCCGCTATGGGGAGGGCCAGTTCCTCCCTGGGCCTGAAGTCGTCGATATTGGCCAGCACGTCCTCCCTTACCTCGCCCAGGTAGCCACGCACCTTCTCGAACCCCTTGTACTTCTCGAAGAGTTCGGTCATGAGCGGCTTTACGACGTACTGGGCCACCTCCCTGTCGAGCGCTTCTATCCTCTGCTTGGTGTCCTTCTCAACGACCCGGGCCTCCCTTACGACGTCGCCGAGTTGCTCCTGGAGCCCTTTAAGGTCCACCTCCACGCCCTCGCGTTCCTTCCGGGGCAGCTTGTCGAACTCCTCCTGCTCGAGCGCCTTGCCGTCCTTCGCCGGCACGACGGCAAGGCCGCTTACGGTCTTCTTGAGCACGAACCCCCTTTTCTCCACCTGCTGTTCGAGCCTGTGGAAGAGCGCCTTGGTCCTCTCCTGCTGGCCCTCGAGTATCTCGTCGCGGTGCCTCTCGTAGTCCTTGCTCTCGAAGACCATGGGGATGTCGCGCTTGAGCGTGTTCACGAACCCTTCCATGTCGGTCTTCAGCTCGCAGCCCTTGCCCGGCGGTAGGTCGATGGCCTTAGGGCCGTCGGGGTCGCGGAAGTTGAAGACGTAGCACCAGTCGTCGGGCACCTTCTCGCCGGAGGCGGCCTTCTCGATCGCCGCCTTAACGGTCGAGGCCTTGCCCGTGCCGCTCTCGCCGAGGACGTATATATTGTAGCCGTGGTTTGAAAGCCCCAACCCGAAGTCGAGCGCCTTAAGCGCCCTGGTCTGTCCCACCACCTCGCCGAGCGGTTTCAACTTCGCCGTGGTCTCGAAAGGAAAGGTTGCCGGGTCGCAACTCCAGAAGAGGTCTTTAGGGTCAAGTGGTTTTACGCCTGCCATAGCACCTCCGTATAGATACCGTGATGCGTGTGCGTGATGCGGAAAAGATTTTTAAATACGCATCACGGTTTTTTCCCCGCATCACGTATAACGCACACGGCCTTTAATGCTCGTGCTCCCGGTGGACTATTGCCCTCAGCGTTTCGCCCGACTCGCACTCGCTGCACTCCACCTGAATGGTAGTATAAAAGATACGGTGGTTTTGGGCAAGCCTTTCGTTTGCCTCCCTGAGTATCACGGCCTGCCTCGCCCTGTGGGCTTCGTCTATGTCCACGTGCGCGCTGAGCGCGTGGACGTTGTGGCATATACTCCAGATGTGAAGGCTGTGTACGCCCGAGACCCCCTCTATGGCGCTGAGGTCCTCCACCACCCGGCCGAGGTCCACCTCCCTCGGCACCCCTTCGAGCAGTATATGGGTCGACTCGTTTATTATCCTGACCGCGCCCGCCACTATGATGGTACCTATGAAGACACTTACGAGCGGGTCGACCACGAGCCAGCCGGTATAGTGGATTACAAGCGCGGCCACGATGACCCCGACCGACGCCACCGCGTCGCCGACCACGTGGAAGAAAGCGCTCTTGACGTTCAGGTCGTGGGCCGCGTGACCCTTCAGCCAGAACGCCACCATGAGGTTCACCGCGAGACCCAGTGAAGCCACCGCGAGCACCCCGAGACCGTTTACCTCGGGCGGGGATACGAGCCTCCCCCAGGCCTTATAGAATATGAAGAGCGAGACCAGAAGGAGCGTAAAGCCGTTTACGAAAGCCACCACGACCTCCGCCCTGTGCAGGCCGTAGGTCCGGGTCTCGGTGGGAGGGAGCCTCGAGATGTGGATGGCGAAAAGGCTCAGGGCCAGGGCCAGCACGTCCATAAGGACGTGGGCCGAGTCCGAGAGGAGGGCCAGGCTGTTGGTGATAAAGCCGCCCGCGAGCTCCACGAAGAAGATGAAGCCCGTAAACACCACCGCGAGCGTCAACCGTCCCATGACTTTCCTGTCCGCGTCAACCTGAGCCTTCAACGCAGCCTCCTCCTTACCTTGCTTATGACCCGCCCGTCTCGTCTTCGAGTATCTTCCGGAGCTCTTCCTTAATCCCCTTCTTGCCCGGCTTTTTCCCCTCACCGTGCGCCACCGTGGGTTTGGGTACGGGCTTCCTGACCCTCTTCAGGACGTCCCGGGGGTTGATCGTACGCGGCTTTTGCTTTTTAACCCGTCTCGTCATCCTGCTCTTTCTCCGGTAAGCTCACCCAGGAAGGGCTCTCCCTCCCCTGCGGCCCCGACCCCAAAAACCTCGCCGAGCGTCCGGCCGAGGTCGGAAAAACTCCTTCTCGTCCCGAGCGCCGCTCCCTTCTTGACTCCCTCCCCGCAGATAAGGAGCGGCACGTACTCTCTGGAGTGGTCCGTGGAGGGGGTGGTCGGGTCGCAGCCGTGGTCCGCGGTTACTACGAACACGTCGCCCGGCCCGAGGCGTTCCTTTATCTCCTTGAGCCTCCGGTCCACGGCCTCAAGCGAGCGGGCGTAGCCGGACGGGTCGTTACGGTGGCCGTAGAGCGTGTCGCAGTCGACCATGTTGGAAAAGATAAGCCCCTCATCGTATCTCTCCATGGCGGAAAGGGTCGCCTCCAGCACCTCCGTGTCGTTGCCCGCGCGGAGTTCTTCGCTGAAACCCCTGTGGGCGAATATATCTCCGAGCTTGCCTATGCCGACGACCGGCACGCCCCGCTCCCGGAGCCTGTCGAGAAGCGTTTCACCCGGAGGGGGCACGGAAAAGTCCTTACGCTCTTCGGTCCTCCGGAAGCTGCCGGGCGGGCCGGTAAACGGCCTCGCCACGACCCTGCATATGTTATAGCCGTCCAATAACTCCCGCATCACGGCGCACAGCCCGTATAGCTTCTCAAGGGGCATAACGTCCTCGTGCGCGGCTATCTGGAATACGCTGTCGGCCGAGCCGTAGACTATCAGCCTTCCCGTGCTTAGATGCTCCTCGCCGAACCTCTTTATGATCTCGGTGCCCGAGGCGGGCCTGCCCCAGAGGTAGTCCGAGCCCGTCTCCGCGGCGAACCGGGCCTTTATATCGTCGGGAAAGCCGTCCGGGAAGGTGGCGAAGGGGGTCTTTGTCACCACCCCGGCTATCTCCCAGTGCCCGGTGGTCGTGTCCTTCCCGACCGAGGTCTCAAGCATGCGGCCGTAAGCACCCTCGGGAAAATCGGCCTTTTCGATTGATTCAACGCCCTCGATATTCCCGAGCCCCAGCGAGGCGAGGGTTTCGAGCTTAACCCCTCCCACGGCCCGGGCCGTATTATCGAGCGTGTGACTGCCTGCGTCGCCGTACTCCGGGGCGTCCGGAAGCTCGCCTATGCCGAGGCCGTCTATGACTACAATTATGGCCCTTTTCAACTTATTCTCCGCCATTTTTAGTGTTTTCCCCTCTTAATTAAACGATAGCAGTAATCGGGGGAGTTTACAAGGGGGGTGGGGGGCAGAACATAATCTATAGTTCCACCTGAACTATAGGTCCCTGCTCCCAATGCATGAAGCCTCAAAATTAGGTAAAGAATCGCCCTGAAGGTGGCACAACAAGTAGTGCGGGCCAGTGCTTTCGTTTTCCCTGGAATACCCGGAGTGCGATTAGTTACTAATTTAACTATAGTGCTATGTGCATATTGAACTGTTCACTAAATAAATACGTAATGACTTGACAATAATCCACTCTACTGATAGAATTCAACCGTAAGATGTGGCATATTCCTTATTTATGTGCCATATCTCCACAAAGGCGGGGTGATGATAACCATAAGGAGGTGTATTATGACAACAAGAAAAGTAACGTCACACGAAGTGCTTGAAAAAGCAAGAACGCTTCTTAAAGAAGCGGGCTACACACTGTATAGCGGTATCGGGATAAATGTCACGGAGGTCGCAGTAGCAAGCTGTGGGAGTAGGTGCACAGGTGGGTGCTCCGCGGGCTGCTACACCTGCTCTCCCGGCAGTTCCAACAAGAGGTCGACAAGCCTGAACCCATCGATACAGATTTCGGGAGAAGGCTTGCTCGAAGACATAGTTACCATCATGAAAGGGACCCCTCAGGAGACATAGGAGCGGTCGGACAGTATGGCTTAATAACGTTATCACCACCCCGCCTTAACCTTCAAATCCACAAACCCGAGGGGGTATGCCGATGATATACAAACTGCACAGGGATGTCAGGGTAAGAAATGATGTCGACAGGAACATCGTATATATAGCAAACCCGGTGGATTCGGAAATTCCGGATTTTATTCAAACCATAAACACTCCGGCAGCGATTCTCCTTGCCCTTTTTGACGGAACGCGTAGCCTTGAGGAGGTGATATATACATGGTCGGCCCTCATACATGAGAGGCCCCCGGACGACGAAATCCGCAAGAGTCTGGAAACTATCCTTTCAAGCAAGGTAAGTCCGGAGCTCGATATCGGTAATATCCTTGTAAGGCAGGACTCACTTGACGACACACCGGCATTCGAGACAGACCTGTGCGGGTTTATCATCGATAGGTCGAAGCTCAACCTCGACGACCCGCGACTCAGGATACCGCTAAGGATGGTATTTATCCCCACCCTTGCCTGCAGTCAGAAGTGCTACTACTGCTACAGTACCGAGGCCTATGTAGACGACATAACCCCGCTCGACTTCGAAAGAGTGCGAGAAATATTCACAGAGGCACGGGAACTCGGAATCACGCATGTAGACCTCTCCGGCGGCGAGGTAATGACGTATCGAAACATTTTCGGCCTCCTCGAACTTTTCAAGAACCTCGGCATAACGGCCAACCTTCCGACGAAGCACACTATGAGCCGCGACGAGGTTAAAAAACTTAAAACGCTCGGCATAGACTCGCTCCAGATAAGCATAGACGCCATAACTCCGGCCCTGCTTGATGAGACGGTAGGAGTAGCGGGCTACGCAAAAAAGATTATGCAGACATTCGACCACCTCAGGCAAAACGACATAAGAGTACGAATAAATACCGTTATAACACCCAAAAACATAAACGACATGGAAAACCTGGTAAGGTTCCTCT
Organism: Thermodesulfobacteriota bacterium; assembly: GCA_036482575.1. NCBI lineage: Bacteria > Pseudomonadati > Thermodesulfobacteriota > Thermodesulfobacteriota bacterium. The sequence goes on along the minus strand of JAZGJJ010000029.1, from coordinate 5,809 downwards.
CCTCTTACGAAAATGTATACCGGATAAGCCTTTCCCCTTACGCCATGTCCAGGTTCAACCACCAGAGCCGCTACTTCGTGGACCGGGAGAGCTATCTCGATGTGGCAGGTAGGTGCGTAGAAGCCGCATCCGGCGCCGGGCATCTGGAAATCCTGCCTGGAGAGCTTATGCCGAACCCATTGAGCTTAGATGAAGAAACGAAAAAGGAACAGTGGCCAGGACGTTCTTTCTGCAGCGGAGGACGACACGGCTTTGTGCTGCTACCCGACGGCAAGGTCACAATGTGCGAGGAGCTCTACTACCACCCCGCCTATATAATGGGGGGGCTGGACGTACAGTCGATAATGGAGATGTGGAACTCAAAGGAGTCTCTGCGTGTTCCGCTCCCGCACCAGAAAGATGTAGCCGATGGACCGTGCATGGACTGTGAAGAGTTCCGGGACTGCCACATCTTCCCGGGGCGCTGTGTAAGAGAGGCGATAAAACTCTTCGGAGAAGATAAACACGACTACCCGGACCCGAGGTGCCCGAAGGCTCTCGCAGTATTGGCCTGCCCTTAACCCCCCCTATACCCCACCCCTCATTCCCCACCCCCCAGGGGAGGGGAGGCTTTTTTTGCCGCCTTAAAAAAACCACCGACGGGACAGAACAAACCGGTAAGTCGACTGCCAATCTCGATTGCGGATTATAGACTTCGGATTGAGGAATAAAAAAACCGATTCGAACCCTTTCCCCTCTTAATTAAACGATAGCAGTAATCGCACCGGTTTACAAGGGGGGGTGAGGGCGATAATGCCTGAGAAAAGACGGGCTTCTTCCCGTAGCGGTGGTTGTGGATTTTACCGAAATATCGTATAATTCCGTTGGTAATAGCGGAGATTAAATTTGTCCCCTTTATACCCTCTTCTACGAGTCGGACGGCCCGGCATGAGCCCTTTCAAACGCAATAGCCTTTATAACGAAGACGGAGGGTCGGTCATAAGGCTTACGATCCTGATGGCGATAATATCGGCGGTGTACGCAGGCGTCAAGTTCGCCCCGCACTACATCAACAACTACTCCTTCGAAGAAAGTATCGATGTGATACTCGAGGATCTGGACGGCAGAAGGGCCCTGGACCTCAGCGCGGACTGGATGGCGGATGAGGTGGTGAGGCGGGCCGACTCTCTCTCCCTTCCCGTGGAGAAAAAAGACGTGGACGTCAGGTGGGACAGGGCGGGAGGCGAGCTCCGCCTGGGGATAGACCTGAGTTACCCCTATACCGTAAAGCTCTTCAAGTCCCAAAAGAATTTTTCCTTTAAAGTCCACAAGGAAAAACGCATCGCGCTCGACGTGGCGGAAGAGCGGAGGAGGGAGAGGAAAACGAGAGAGGACAAAAGACGCCGCAAAGAGGAGTACGCGGAGAAAGAGGCGAAGTCTCTCGAACAGTGCAAGAGGTACGGAGGAGAGTGGAACGGCAGGCAATGCATCATCACGAAGTATATAATCATACCCTGATGGACCGTCCTTTAATTCGCCGACCTGCCCCCTCTTACTTCAACGCGTTCAGAACAGACCGCAGTAATCGGCCCTGCAATACTTAAGGGCGTCTTCCTTGAACGCTTCCATATCCTCCCTGGAAATAGTCGGATGGTGCGCGCTGATCGCGGATAAGAAATCTTCCGTCGTTGACCTGAACTCTTTCCCCGAGGAAACTTCCAGCCCAAAAGCCCTGTGGCTTACACGGGCGATGACAGCCTCGATATCGGCCGGTGTAAAGCCGTCGGTCTTTTCGGCGATCAGGTCGAAATCCAGCTGTTCCGTCATAAGGTCTTTTGCATTATGCTGAAAAATGGTCTTCCTGCTTATTCTGTCGAGGCTGCCAACGGGCAAGATAAGGTCGAACCTCCCCGGGCGCAGGAGGGCCGGATTCAACATCCGGATATTATTGGTCGCGCATATCAGGACTATATCCTTCTTTCCCCTGATTCTGGGCAGCTGTCTCAAAAACTCATTGGAGAGGGCCCTCTCTTCCTTGGTCGCCCGGTCGGGTCGCACCGTCAACTCCTCGAATTCGTCGAAAAAGACGACGACCCTATCGAGGAGTCTTATATTCTCGAAGATAATCTTCAGTTCGAAGGCTTCTTTCTTGGAGCCGCTCCCGAGAGCGCTTGGACTTATCTCCATGAACTTCCACCCCAGTTTACCGGAAGTCCCCTTTGCAAAGGCGGTCTTGCCTGTCCCCGGGGGGCCGAACAAAAGGATCCCTTTCGGCATGGATATTCCATGCTTTTGCGCCATCTCCGGGTGAGTGAGGGGAAGCACGATCTGCTTCTCAATGGTGTTTTTCTCGTTTTGCATGCACAATATGCCGTCCCAGGCCGTCCGGGGAATATCGGCCACCTCAACGGCCGGGAATTGCAATAATTGCTCCATCGGGGCCCCATTGTCGGCTCTATCCTTCATCATAGATAGAGTTATAGCAGAAAAATGGCGGGGTGACCGGAGATGAACGGAGAATTTTATAGTTGGCGTCCGTCACGGAGTCCGTGACGGACGGCCGGTTTCTAAAGTCCTCATCGCTCTTTACCCCTCCCCCCATTATATAGTATGATACCGGGCATGCCGAGCCTCATAAGTCGCTACATATTCAAGGAGATTGCCGGGCCGTTCCTGCTCTCTTGCGCCATACTGACGGCGACCGCGCTCCTGACGAAGGTCCTGAAACTTGCCGAACTCGTCGTCAGCCACGGCGTGGGGCTCGGGTTCGCCCTGAAATTCCTCGTCTCCGTAACCCCGCCGCTCCTGGTCTATACCGTTCCCGCGTCGTTCCTCGTGGCCGTGCTCATAGCCTCCTCGCGCATGAGCTCGGATAACGAAATAATCGCCATGAAGGCCTCGGGGCTGGGGCTCTTCGACATACTAAAACCGGTCCTGGCCCTTGCCGTCCTGGCGTACGCGCTGACACTCGTACTCACCCTATACCTCTTCCCCTGGGGGAACCATAACGTCAAGAAACTTATCTTCGAGGCCGCGAGCACGCGGGCGAGCGCGGGCATGGAGGAGAGGACTTTTTACGACCGGTTCCCCGGAGTGGTCATGTACGTGGACACCATCCCCCCGGGCACCGGCGAGATGCGGGGGGTCTTCATCTCCCAGGAGGCCGGGGGGGAGGGGGGGGAAGATGGGGACAAGAGCTCGGACATCATCTGGGCCGAGAGCGGCGTCTTCGTGCCGAGCGAGGAGCAGCTCTCGGTCTTCCTGCAGCTCCGTAACGGGACCGTCCACAGGAGCGTCCCGGAGAAGGGCACCTACCACATAGCCGACTTTTCCACCTACACGCTCGCGCTCGACCTCAGCGGAAGCAAGACGACCATGAGGGGCAAGTCATCGAGGGAGCTCTACATATGGGAGCTCATGGAGAGGGCGAAGAAACAGGACGATACCTCGCGGCACCACTCCAGGATAATGGTGGAGCTTCACAAGCGGTTCGCCACGCCCGCCTCCGTCTTCGTCTTCTCGCTTATCGGCCTGCCGCTCGGCATCCAGAGGGTCAGGAGGGCCGGGCTAACGGGCTTCGGCCTGGCGCTCGGGGTGCTTATAGTCTACTACACGCTCGTAAAGGGGTTGGAAGGCCTCGGCGATAACGGGCTCCTGCACCCCGCGCTTGCCGCCTGGGGGGCGGACCTCTTGCTCGGCGCGGTCGGGGGCTGCGTCCTCTACATGGCCGCGCGCGACAGGCCAATAGAGGTCGTGCCGAGACTCGAAGAGGCGGGCATAAAACTCTGGAAGGTGATAGCCCGGAGGCTCGGGATATGAAGCTCCTCCAGCGCTACATACTCGGCGAGTTCCTGAAACTCCTCACCCTCACCACACTGGCCTTTATCACTATTTTCATGCTCGTCGACGTGGTCGAGAAGGTGGACGACCTTATAGAGCACGGCGTGCCGTTCGGCACGGGGGCAAGGTTCTTCCTCTACAAGATACCGTTTATCCTCTGCCAGGTGGCGCCCATTTCGGTACTCCTGGCCGTGCTCCTCTCGCTCGGCATCCTTAACAGACACGGCGAGATAATGGCAATAAAGGCCGGGGGCGTGGGCATAGTAAGGGCCCTCTCGCCGCTCTTCGCCGCCGGGGCGGTGGCAACGGTGCTGGTCTTTTTCGTAAGCGAATCCATAGTGCCCACGACCAACCGGCTCGTGGACTCCATAGAGGGCAAATGGCTCCGAGGAGAGGAGGAGACGGGTGTCTTCGGCGAGAGTGGTCTATGGCTCCGCTCGGGAGGCCGCATCTACAACATCCGCGAGGTCGACCGGGAGAGAAAAACCCTCCACGGCATTACGGCGTACGGGATCGAGAAGACGGGCATACGGAGCCGCGTCTTCGCCCGCGAGGCCGCGTGGCAAGCCGAAGAGGGCCAGTGGATCGCCGAAGAGGCCACGCTCCGGAGCTTCCCTGCCGGGGGACGGGGCGCCGGGGCCGAAGAGAAGGCGGCTAAAGGATTCCCCCTTGAGGGACTGAAGGGGCCCGAAGAACTACTCGGCGCGGAGACGAGCCACGAACGGATGAGTCTCACCGAGCTCAGACGCTACGTCCACGGGCTAGAGGCCGAGGGCTACGACGCGAGAAGGTACAGGGTGGACCTCTACGGGAAACTATTCTTCCCGCTCGTCAACTTCATAATGGTGCTCGTTGCCGTGCCGTTCGCACTCCGGACGGGCCGCCACGGCGGCATAGCCGCGGGGGTGGCCTTAAGCGTGGCCATAGGGTTCAGCTACTGGGTGGTATTCGGGATCTCCAGGGCACTCGGACAGAGCGGCATGCTCCCGGCCATAGTGGCCGCCTCGTTCCCGGACGTCTTGTTCCTTGCGGTGGGGGTTTTGATGTTCGGCTACATCAGGCAGTAAACTCGACACCGGGGAAAAGACGTGGGCACCTACTCCGAAATATTTTTCCTTGCGGGGCTCGTCTGGGGCGTAACTGCCTTCGCGCTCCTTATCGTCGCCTGGAGGGCGGCGGCAGCCGGCAACATACGGCTCCACCGCCCGCTCATGATAGTCCTGACCGTCGGGGCCTGGCTCTTTATTTCTCTCTACCTCCTCAGGTACTCCTACTCCGACGAGATATCCGGCGAGGCCGCTCTGGAGGTGCCCCCTCACCTCATACCCTGGCTTGCGGTGCACGGCACCGTTGCGCTAATCCCTCTCTTCGGCGCCACGGTCCTTGTATGGGCGCGGCTTTCGGGGAATAAAAGCGGGATGCGTCTTCACTTCAACAAGAACCACAGGCGCTACGGAAGGGTCCTTATGGTCCTGTGGCTCTTTACCCGCGCGGGCGGGACGCTCAACTTCTACCTCTTCGGCTGAGGGTGGGTTCTTGCCCGGCGGACCGAGCCCGCCCTGCCTTATACCCCTCTCTTCCCGTGCTCGATAATGACGACCGTCGCGGCGGACTCTACGGCGGAGAACTCGTCCACCATTATATCGAGGGCCTTCTCTTCGCCGAACCCGCCTGAGCCCGCGCCTATGACGGGGAAGGCGACGGAGCGAAAGCCGTGGCTGTTGACTATCTCCATCGCGCTCCTGACCGAGCCTCGGATCGAGCGCTCGCCGGCCCTCCAGAGCATGTTAATGCCCGCGACGTGTATGATCCCCTTAAATGGCAGCCTGCCCGCCGTCGTAAGGACGGCCCCTCCGAGCTTGATCGGGCCGAGCCGGAGCAACTCGTTAAACGGTTTGAAGCCCGCCTTTTTCTTTATCGCCCCGGATACGCCCTGCGGGATCAGGAGGAACCAGGGGATAATATTCCGGTTCCACGCGTTAACGATGAC
>JAZGJJ010000028.1 GCA_036482575.1 Thermodesulfobacteriota bacterium | reverse complement strand
CGGCAGGACCCGGACATAATAATGGTGGGAGAGATAAGGGACCAGGAGACTGCCAATAACGCCGTGCAGTCCGCGCTTACCGGACACCTCGTCCTCTCCACCCTTCACACCAACGACGCGCCGAGCTCGATCACCAGACTTCTGGACCTCGGCGTGCCCGGCTTCCTCATATCCTCCACCGTGCTCGGCATAGTGGCCCAGAGGCTCCTTAGGAAGATATGCATCCACTGCAAGCGCGGGAGGCTCTTGAAGCCCGAAGAGACAGCCTACCTCCGGCTCAAAGACCAGGAGCACAAGGTGGCTTACGGCGAGGGGTGCACCGAGTGCAGGAGCACCGGCTACAGGGGCAGGACCGGGGTCTTCGAGATAATGCCCATGTCGTCGGAAATAAGGTCCGTAATTAACCGTAAGGAGGGCTCCGTAAACCTCTACGAAGCCGCGAGGAAGGAAGGCATGGGTACGCTCCGGGAGGGCGCGATACGGAAGATGCTCGAAGGGGAGACCACCTACGAAGAGGTGGTCTCCGTAACCGGATAGACTCGCCGCGTACCGGCAAAGATGAAGATACGTTCCGCAGAGTTCACTACGAGCGCGGTCCGGAGCTCACAGTATCCGGCCGACGGCCTGCCGGAGATAGCGCTCGTGGGAAAGAGCAACGTAGGGAAGTCGTCGCTCATAAACACGCTCGTCGGCAGAAAGGGTCTGGCAAAGACCAGCTCCACGCCGGGGAAGACGAGAACGATAAACTTCTACAGAATAAACGGCTCCTTCTACCTCGTGGACCTGCCCGGCTACGGCTACGCGAAGGTGCCGCTCAGGGAACGGAAAGGCTGGAAGCAGACAATAGAGCAGTACTTCACGGAGAGCTCAGGGCTCAGGGGCGCGGTCGTAATCCTCGACTCCAGGAGGGACCCGGGCAAACCGGAGTTCGAGCTCTACCGGTGGATCGAGGAGTTGGAAATACCGCTCCTTACCGTCCTTACCAAGAGTGATAAGTTTTCGAAAAACAAGCTCTCAAACCGCATCATTGCCATAAAGAAGTCTCTCGGTTTCGACGGCCTGCTTACGTTCTCGGCGACCGGTGGTGAGGGCAAAACAGAGCTCTTAAAAGCGATGGATAAGATGCTGGGTGAAGAAATTCCTCTTGACAAAAAAAGCAAAAGAGGATTACCCTTTGAACGGAACGTCGGTTAAGGGGTCTTTACCCCCATGCCGGAGCGGTCTGCCCGGTTTGCCCGGCGTATACTGATGAGATGAATTGATACGTACTGTAAAAATTTTTTTGGCGGCCATGGCCCTTGCCGCGGGCGGCTGTGCCACCCTTCCGGAAGGGACCCGTCCACAACCGGTGGGGGGGACGGCGGCGGTGGCGAAAAAACCGACGCCCGTGGTGGAGCTCCGTGACTCCGTCGATAAAATAAACGACAGGCTCGACGAGCTTAATAACAAGTTCCTCCTGCTTCAGGAAAAGGTTGAAGCCAACAGGGAGGCCGTCGGGGGGTCGGCCGGAGAGTCCGGGGCCGAGGGGTTCTCGACCGCACCGCCGAAAGGGCTCAAGGTAGTAAAGCTTACCGAAAAGAAACCGGCGGCCGAGGAGCGTGAGGTGACGGGCGGAGGTAAGGGCCCGAGCCCGGAACAGCTCTACAGCAGGGGGCAGGACCTCTTTATCGCCGGCAAGTACGAAAGGGCGAGGAAGGTGTTCTCGCGGCTTGTTGAAGAGTTCCCGATCCACAACCTCGCGGACAACGCCCTTTACTGGTCCGGAGAGGCATATTACTCCGAGGGAGATTACGAAAAGGCCCTGGCGAAGTTCAACGAAGTGGCGGAGAGATACCCCGGGGAGAACAAGGCCCCGGACGCCTTGCTGAAGGTCGCTTTCTCCCATATCGAACTCCACGAGGCCGGGAAGGCGAGCTCCGTGCTTAAAAGAATTATCAAGCTCTACCCCGAATCCGGGGCGGCTGACAAGGCAGGGGAGAAACTCGAAGAGATCTCACCCTTAAACTGAAGAAGGGAAGCCCATGATGCAAAAACTTTTCGCTTTTCTATGCGCGGCTGTTGTGACACTGGCCCCGGTCGTCACCGCGGCGGAAGAGGTCAAAGAGGGGGAGGCTGTTTATCACACGATAAAAAAGGGTGACACCCTCTGGGACATCTCCGAAAAGTTCTTTAACGACCCCTTCAGATGGCCGCACCTCTGGAAGCGCAATCCATACATAAAGAACCCCCACCTGATATACCCCGGCAATATCGTAAGGATAACGCCCGACGGCATTGAAGTGCTGACACCGGACGATATCGCGGGCCTCCCGGTGAAGCCGCTCTTGCCCGAGACAAAGCTGGTGCCGCCCACTCCGCCTTCACAGCCGGAGCCCGAGGCCGTCGAGGAGCCCTCTATCCCGACCCCTCCGGACGTAAAGAAAATAAGCTCCCAATCTATAAAGAGGAGCGGCTTTGTCTCGAAGGAAGAGCTTGGTGATAGCGGCGCCATAGCCGCCGGCAAGGACGACGAAAAGTTGCTTATGGTCGCAGGCGACGAGCTCTTCCTTTCGTTTGAGGACCCGGACCAGATCTTTGAGGGGAAGCGGTTCACTATATTCTCCGTGGGCAAAGAGGTGTTCCACCCGGAAACGAAACGCTTTATGGGCAACATCGTGGAGAATGTCGGAAACCTTACGATAACGAAGGCCGACGAGGCCATAGAGGGCAGGATAGATAGCGTCTATAAGGAGATACTGGTGGGGATGAAAATCCTGCCCTTCAAAGAACTCGTTAATGAGGTGAAGCTGGTCGATACGGCCGGTGATATCGATAGTATTATAGTAGCCGGCATAGAGGGAAGGAACGAGCTCTCCGAAAACGACGTCATGTACGTGGACAAGGGCGCCGAGGACGGGCTCCAGGTGGGTAACGTCCTCGGGGTATACCGGGAGAGGAAGGCGGCTAAAGACCCCCTGGACAGGAAAAAGCTGATCCCCCTGCCCCCGAAAAGGCTCGGCTCCGCGCTCGTGATAGACACCGGGGACAACACCTCGACCTGTTTGGTGTTGGACAGCACAATCTCCATAGTCGTGGGCGATTACATAAGCACCTCCGGGCCCTCGGAGTGAACGGGACGGACCGTCCCCCCGCGACGCAAGGTGGACAGGGAGAGGCTTAAATACTGGCTCGCCCTGGGCAGGGGGATGGGGAGAGTCAGGGGTGTGGAGAGGACGGCCCTGAAAGAGGCCGTCGAAGAAGCAAAAGACGCAAAAGATATCTTTAGCGGCAAGGGGGGCAGGGGGGGCAGGGGAAACAACCCTGCCGTTAATATTGCGCGCAGGTTAAAGAGGTCCGACTGGGAATGGGTCGAGAGGGAGTTGGACCTTATAGAAGAGCACGGCGTAACGCTCTTAACGATAAAAGACGGAGAGTATCCGGAACCGCTCCGTCACATTCACAACCCGCCCCTTTTTCTTTACCTGAAGGGCACCCCTTACGATAGGGAGCTTCCCGTCGTCGCGGTAGTCGGCACACGGCGCGCGACTCACTACGGGCTCAGGATGGCCGCGGCCGTCTCAAGGGACCTGGCCCGGGCGGGTGTGGTCGTCATAAGCGGCATGGCGAGGGGTTGCGATTCGGCGGCACACAGGGGGGCGCTCGACGGGGGGGGTGGGGGGGGTAAGACCGCGGCGGTGCTCGGCACGGGCATAGACCGCGTCTACCCCGGGGAGAACGAGGGTCTTTACAATGAGATCGCGGCAAAGGGGCTGCTCATAAGCGAGTTCCCCTTTGGAACGCCGCCGCTGGCGCAGAACTTCCCCCGGAGGAACAGGATAATAAGCGGCCTCGCTCTGGGGGTCCTGGTGGTGGAGGCGCCGGCCAGAAGCGGGGCCATGATGACCGCCCGGCTCGCGCTTGACGAGGGAAGGGAGGTCTTCTCGCTTCCGGGCAAGGCCACAAGCGAGAAGAGCGCGGGCGCGAACAAGCTCATAAAGGACGGGGCCTCGCTCGTGGAGAACGCGGACGATATCTTAAACGCCCTATCGCTTGCCGTGCCGGAACGAAAGCCCGAGCGTCCCGCCGCCCCCGCCGCCGACGCCCTCGGCCCCGAGGGCAGTGCGATTATGGCGCTCCTGGGCGACGAGCCGCTGCACATAGACCGTATAGCGGAGAGGGCCGGAATGCCGGTCCAAAAAGCCTCGGCAACGCTCCTGGAGATGGAGCTAAAGGGGTTCGTGGAGCAGCAACCCGGGAAACTGTTTTTTAAAAAATTCTAAGACAATAGGACGAAACGGAAAAAAATGGCAAAATCACTGGTCATAGTCGAGTCGCCGGCAAAGGCAAGGACGCTCAATAAGTTCCTCGGAAAGAACTTTACCGTAATGGCGTCGGTCGGACACGTAAAGGACCTGCCCAAGAGCGAGCTCGGCGTGGACATAGAGAACGACTTCCGGCCCAACTACGTCAAGATAAAGGGCAAGGGCAAGACCCTGGCCGACCTCAAGAAGGCCGGCAAGAAGGCGGACAAGGTCTACCTCGCGCCGGACCCCGACAGGGAGGGGGAGGCCATAGCCTGGCACATAGCCGAAGAGATTAACGGGAAGAAAGGGAGTATCTTCCGGGTCCTCTTTAACGAGATTACCGAAAAGGCCGTGAAGGAGGCCATAGAGAACCCGACGGAGTTGGACAGGAACAAGTTCGAGGCGCAGCAGGCCAGGCGTATCCTCGACCGGCTCGTCGGCTATCAGGTGAGCCCCATACTGTGGGACAAGATACGTCGCGGGCTGAGCGCCGGCAGGGTCCAGTCCGTGGCCGTAAGGCTTATCTGCGAGAGGGAGGAAGAGATAAAGGCGTTCAAACCCAGGGAGTACTGGTCCATAATCGCCGACTTCGAAAAGTTCGAGGCAAAGCTCGCAAAGAGGGACAATAAAAAAATAGATGTAAAGAACGAGGACGAGGCCCAATCGATTCTGAAGGAGCTCAAGGGGGCGGGGTTCGAGATAACCGCCATCACCAGGAAGGAGAGGAAGAAGAACCCTCTCCCGCCGTTCATAACGAGCAAGCTCCAGCAGGAGGCGGCAAGGAAGCTCTCCTATTCGGCGAAAAAGACCATGATGCTGGCCCAGCGGCTCTACGAGGGGATAGAGATGGGGGATGAGGGGCCGGTGGGGCTTATAACCTACATGCGTACCGACTCGCCCAGGGTATCGAACGAAGCCCTCGCCTCGGTAAGGGGTTTCATAGAGAAGAAGTACGGGGCCGACTACCTCCCCGCCAAGCCCAACTTCTACAAGAGCAGGAAGGGCGCCCAGGAGGCCCACGAGGCCATAAGGCCCACATACTTGAAGTACACTCCGGAGGTCGTAAAGCCCCTCCTTCAGAGGGACCAGTGGAGGCTCTACCAGCTCATATGGAACCGGTTCGTCGCCTCGCAGATGCGGCCGGCCCTGCTCGACCAGACGGCCGTGGGCATAACCGCCGGGCGCTACCTCTTCCAGGCGAACGGCTCGGTCGTAAAGTTCCCGGGCTTCACGGCGGTCTACGAGGAAGGCAGGGACGACGAGACCGAAGAAGGGGAGAAGAAGTTGCCCGTCCTTGGCGAAGGGCAGGCGCTGAAGCCAAAGGAGATCACTCCCGGACAGCACTTCACCCAGCCGCCGCCGAAGTTCAGCGAGGCCACGCTGGTAAAGCAGCTCGAGGAGAACGGTATAGGCAGGCCCTCCACATACGCCTCCATCCTCTCGACCATCCAGGACCGGGAATACGTGGTAAAGGAAAAAAACCGGCTCTCCCCGACCGAACTCGGCTTTCTCGTCACCAACATGCTGGTGGAGGGCTTTCCCAAGATCCTCGACGTGGAGTTTACCGCGCACCTCGAAGAGGAGCTCGACAGTATCGAGGAGGGCAAGACGGCCTGGCTCGACCTTATGAAAGAGTTCTACGGCCCGTTCAAAGAGAGCCTCGATAAGGCCAAGACCTCCATCAAGGGCGTGAAGGGAGAAGAGGTCCCCACCGATATCACCTGCGATAAGTGCGGTAAACTGATGGTCATAAAGTGGGGGAGGAGAGGGAAGTTCCTGGCCTGTCCCGGATACCCGGAGTGCAAGAACACAAAGGATTTCAAGGCCGACGAATCCGGGAAGGTAGAAGTCGTTGAGCGGGTCGAGGAGATCCGCGGAGACTGCTCGAAGTGCGGGGGGGCCATGGTCGTAAAGACCGGCCGTTACGGCCGCTTCCTCGCCTGCTCTAACTACCCCGACTGCAAGAGCACCCAGCCCCTCTCAACCGGGGTCCCCTGCCCCGAGGAAGGCTGCGGCGGGACGCTCAATGAGAAGCAATCCAAGAGGGGACGGCTCTTTTACGGCTGCTCCAACTACCCCAAATGTAAGTACGCCACCTGGGAAAACCCCGAAAAGGCCAAAACCGACTGATTTTCCTCCCCTTTTTTTCCTGCCCGAAAGGGCAACTTTTTCCTTGCAATCCAAATCCGTCTCTATTATAATCTATAATAGCTATCACAACTTCGTAGCACACCAGGGGGTTCCGCGGGTTTATGGTAACGCAGAGTGCAAAAAATATTCTCCTCGTAGACGACTCCGTATTCTTCCGTACGAAAGTTGCGGACATACTGGCCGAGGGGGGACACAACGTCGAGTCCGCCAATGACGGGCAGGAGGCCGTGGAAAAGATACAGGCCTCCCCCGGCGGCGTGGACCTCCTTATACTCGACCTCCAGATGCCCGAACTCGACGGCTTCGGGGTGCTCGAGTGGATCAAGAAAAACAACCTCTACGGCAGCTTCCCGGTTATGGTGATAACGGGCGCATACGACCCGGGGGAGGTAAAGGAGCGCCTCGCGCGGCTCGGGGTAAGGAAGGTCTGGACAAAGGACTTTTCCCCCGAGAAGATCGTCTTTCAGGTAAACACCCTCCTATTCCCCGAAAAAAGCCACTCCTCGAAGAGGTCCGCTCCGAGGGTCCCGGTATCCATGCAGGTCGACTATTCCGTGAAGGACGCCATCCTCAAGAGCTTCCTCCTCAACATAAGCCCCGGAGGGCTGTTCCTGCACACGAAAAAAGAGCTCAAGCCGGGAACGGTCGTGCAGCACGCGTTTTCGCTTCCCGACTCCGACAGGACTATCGAGGCCGAGGGCATGGTAAGGTGGTCCTCCCGGGGGAGGACCGCCAGGAGCCTTTTCTCCGGCGCGGGCATTATGTTCACCTTCATAGACACCGACGACCGGAAGGCGATAGAAAAATTCGTCGAGGCCGAGGCTAAAAATTTAGCCGGGTATTAGCCTACACGGGCTACGGCCCGCGCGTCTTCGCCTCTTTGCAATACTACTTGTCCCACACCTCTCAACGATACTACAAAGTTTAAGAAGTCCAAGAAGTTTAAAGGTTAAGGTGCTGCCGCACGGTTAATGTCATAAGCGGCCCAATACAGCATTGCTATCTCGCACCCCGGCGGCCGTCATGAGATTAAAACACCATCATGGTGCCTCGACTTTTTGGCTACAAATCGCCTCGGTGTCGTGGTATAATTATTTTTTGGGGGTTGCCATGATTACGAACAAGCCTAAAAATATCCTGCTCGCCGACGACTCTATCTTCTTCAAGATAAAGCTCAGCACTATACTCATGGCAGCCGGGCACAAGGTAAGGCTCGCGGGCGACGGGAAAGAAGTTATAAAGGACCTGCAGGAAGGCAAGGAAGAGACGGACCTCCTCATCCTCGACCTCCACATGCCCGAGCTCGACGGCTTCAAGGTCATGGAGTGGATGGGGGAGAACGGCTACATCGGCAAGGTCCCGCTGCTCACGATAACCGGGGTCTACGAGCCGGTCGCCGTCATCGAACGCCTCCGGTCCCTCGGCTCGGAGGGGCTTCTAATAAAGGGCTTTACCCCGGAGCAGGTGGTCTACACGATAAACGAGGTGCTCTACAAGGACGACACCCACGGAAGGAAGAAGTACAGGGTGCCGGTGGCGGCCCCGGTGGTCCTGACCGTAGGCGACGCCACCCATAACGGGTTCCTGCTCAACATAAGCGCTACGGGCATCTTCCTTCACACGACCAAGGAGCTCCCTCCGAATGCGGCGGTGGGCCTCAAGTTCGCACTCCCCGGCACGGAGAGGACATTCAGCCTCGATGCGACCGTCAAGTGGTCGACCCCGTCGGACGCCACGAACAATCTCTTCGTCGGGGCCGGCGTATCGTTCGTATCCATCTCCGCCGAGGACCAGCAGACCATCCAGGACTTCGTGGAGGAAGAGCTTAAAAGACTGCCCGTATACTACTAGAGGGGGGAGGCTCCGGCCTTCTTTACGCCCTCATCCACCCGTATCAGTGTTATCGGGGCCATCGGCTTTCCCCGCCCCCTTAAAGTAAAAGCTTATCAGCGCCAGAGTTACCCCCACCGTTATGGCAGAGTCGGCCACGTTGAAGGCCGGCCAGTGCCACCCGCCCGCGTGGAAGTCCAGGAAGTCCACCACCTCCCCGAGCAGTACCCTGTCTATGGTGTTCCCCACCGCGCCGCCCGCTATAAGAGAAAGGGAGAGGTCGGTAAAGGTGTCCGTGGACTGCCTTAAGAGTATGCCTATCAGGACGAGGGCCGCGACCGAAACCCCGATAAGGAAGAGCGTCCTCAAAAGCCCTCCGTCCTTGAATATCCCGAAGGCCGCGCCGGGGTTCTTCCAGTAGACGAGGTTGAAGAGACCGGGTATGACCTCCACCGTCTCGCCGGGAAAAAGGTAGTGGGCCACGATTAACTTGGTAAGCTGGTCCAGTACCGCGACGGTACCGACGGTAAGCGCTATGAGCCTTATCCTTCTTATGTCAGGGCCTTCAGGCATCTCTCGCAGACGGCGGGGTGTTCGGAGCTCTCCCCGACGGTGGGGCTGTAGTTCCAGCACCTCTCGCACTTCTCACCGTCGGCCTTGCCTATCGAGGCTTTGAGGCCCTGTATCTCCGGGAACTCGGACGCCCCTTCTCCCCCTTCCGGCGGAGCGTCCGAGAGTTCGAGCTGGGAAACTATAAGCATCTCCTTCAACGTCCCGGCCTCTTCGGTGAGTAGCTCTTTGAGCTCCGGGGTCGGAACGACCGTGACCTTCGCGTCCAGAGAGTGCCCTATTACCTTCGCTTTCCGGGCCTCCTCAAGCGCCCTCGACAGCTCGTCCTTTACCCTTAAGAGTTTTTCCCACTTCTCCGCGAGCCCGTCGTCGAGCCACTCTTCCCTCGGCTCGGAAAACCCTGAGAGGTGCACGCTCTCCTCCCTCTTTCCCGGGATAAAACCCCAGGCCTCGTCCGTGGTAAAGACCAGCAAAGGGGCGGTAAGACGAAGAAGCCGGTCGAGCACGTTATATATGATGGTCTGTGCCGCGCGCCTCTCCTTTGAATCCGCCTTCGACGTATAGAGCCTGTCCTTTATTATGTCGAGGTAGAAGGAGCTAAGGTCCACCGAGCAGAAGTTATGGACCGCGTGGTATATCGTGTGGAACTCGAACTCGTCGTACGCCTTCAAGACCCGCCTCGATAGCACCTCGAGCCTGTGGAGGGTGAGGCGGTCGAGTTCGCCGAGCTCGTCGTAAGCGACGGAATCCTTTTCCGGGTCGAAGTCGTAGAGGTTCCCGAGTATGTAGCGGAACGTGTTCCTTATCCTCCTGTAGGCCTCGGAGAGCCTCTTTAACGTCTCCTCGGAGATGCGTATGTCCTCGCGGTAGTCTTCTCCGGCGACCCAGAGCCTCAGCACCTCGGCCCCGTACCTGTCTATCACCTTCTGCGGGGCCATGACGTTACCGAGCGACTTGCTCATCTTCCTGCCCTTGCCGTCCACGACGAAGCCGTGTGTGAGGACCGCGCCGTAAGGCGGCCTGTTCCTCGTGGCCATCGAAGCGAGCAGAGAAGAGTGGAACCAGCCCCTGTGCTGGTCGCTCCCCTCGAGGTAGAGGTCGGCCGGGCTTTTCAGATTTTCCCTCTTCTCCGTTACGGCGGCGAAGCTCACCCCCGAGTCGAACCATACGTCGAGTATGTCCTCTTCCTTATGGAACTCCGTCCCCCCGCATTCCGGGCACTTAACGCCGGAAGGGACTAGCTCACCTACCCCCCTCTCGAACCATATGTCCGCGCCCTCCTTTTCGAAGGCTTCGGCCATGTGGTCTATCACCTTCTTGTCGAGGAACGTATTGTCGCAGCCCTTGCAGTTAAGCGCGGGTATGGGCACGCCCCACGCCCTCTGGCGCGACAGGCACCAGTCGGGCCTTTTCTCTATCATCCCGTATATCCGGTCCCTGCCCCAGGACGGTATCCACTCTACTTTATCTATGGCCTCGAGTGTCCGCTTCCTCAAATCTTTCTCCTCCATTGAAACGAACCACTGCTCCGTGGCGCGGAAGATAATCGGTTTCTTGCACCTCCAGCAGTGCGGGTATGAGTGCGAGATTTTCTCCTCTTTTATGAGCACGCCCTTTTCCTGCATGAGCGCGTTTATCCCGCTGTTGGCCTTGAAGACGAACTGGCCCTCAAACTCCGGAAACTCCTTTGTGAACTTACCGTAGTTATCGACCGGGGCGTAGGTATCGAGGCCGTGCCTCAAGCCCAGCTGGTAGTCGTCCTGCCCGTGGCCCGGCGCTATGTGCACGCAGCCCGTGCCCGCCTCGGTGGTTACGAACCCGGCCGTCAGGACTTTCGACTCCCGGTCTATGAAGGGATGGGTGCAGACTATGCCTTCGAGCTCGCTTCCGGCGATACTATCAAGGGGCTCGTATTTTTCTATGCCGAACTTCTCCATACACGGCCCCACGAGCTCTTCGGCAAGGACCCAGACCTCTTCGCCGACCTTTACGGACTTATAGTTTATCTCCGGATGGACCGCTACTGCGAGGTTCGCCGGTAGGGTCCAGGGCGTCGTCGTCCATATGAGGAGGTATGTATCCCTGTCACCCGGAAACTTCCCTTTGGAGTCCTTTACCCGGAACTTGACGAAGACCGACGGAGACTCCTTGTCCGCGTACTCGACCTCTGCCTCGGCGAGCGCGGTACGGCATGAGGCGCACCAGTGGACCGGTTTCTTGCCGGGGTAGACGAGCCCCGCGGCGTGGACCTTTCCCAGTTCCCTCATGATAGCGGCCTGGTAGGAAAAGTCCATCGTCAGATAAGGCTCGTCCCACTGGCCGAAGATACCGAGCCTCTTGAACTCCTCGCGCTGGATCTCCACGTACTTCCCGGCGTACTCCCTGCATTGCTTCCTTATCTCGGGCTTGGACAGGTTTTTCCCTCTCTCCTCCTTCTTCTTCCCGAGATCCTTTTCCACCTGCAGCTCTATGGGCAGGCCGTGGCAGTCCCATCCGGGCACGTAGTCCGTGGAAAAACCCGACATGAACCTGCTCTTCACGACGATATCCTTGAGTATCTTGTTGAGCGTGTGGCCCATGTGTATCCTGCCGTTGGCGTAGGGCGGGCCGTCGTGGAGGGTGTACTTTTCCCTCCCCTTTCCGGCCTCCATGATCTTCCTGTAGAGCCCCTCGCCGTCCCAGCGCCTTATGGCCTCGGGCTCGGTCTTCGGCAGAGAGGCCTTCATCTGGAACTCGGTCTTCGGCAGGTTCAAGCTGTCTTTGTAGTCCATACTCCCCTTTTTTCCCTTTTTTCCGTTTTTCCCATAAAGTAGTGGTATTTAATACCACAAAGTAGCTGAAAATAGAACAGTTTTATGGCCTGACAACTTCGTGGCCATTGTAAATCGTCGGGTAATCCGTTAGAATTTCAAGGATGGGAACAAGGCGTAAAGGAAACTCTCCGTTCAGGCTCACGAGCGAGTTCACCCCCGGCGGCGACCAGCCCGGGGCCATAGAGGAGCTCATAAGGGGCATCGAAGAGGGCAGGAGCCACCAGACACTCCTCGGTGTCACGGGCTCGGGCAAGACCTTTACCGTGGCCAACGTGATAGAGGCCATGGGCAGGCCCGCGCTCGTCATGGCGCCCAATAAGACCCTCGCCGCCCAGCTCTTCGCCGAGTTCCGCGACCTCTTCCCGGAGAACGCCGTCGAGTACTTCGTCTCCTACTACGACTACTACCAGCCCGAGGCCTACGTCCCTGCATCGGACGTCTACATCGAGAAGGACGCCTCGATAAACGACGAGATAGACAAGCTCCGCCACTCGTCCACCCACTCTCTCCTGACCCGCCGGGACGTCATCATCGTCGCCTCGGTCTCCTGCATCTACGGCATCGGCTCGCCGGACGACTACGGCAAGATCCACCTCTACGCCGAAAAGGACATGGAGGCCGGGAGGGACGAATTCCTGAGAAAGCTCATCGATATGCGCTACGACCGGAACGACTACGACTTCCACCGTGGCACGTTCCGCGTGAGGGGCGACACGGTGGAGGTCTTCCCGGCTTACGAGGGAGAGACGGCGCTGCGCTTCGAGTTCTTCGGCGACACCATAGAGACCATATCGGAGGTGGACCCCATGAGGGGGAAAGTCATAAACCGCGTTCAGAAGGCGCTCATCCACCCGGCCAGCCACTTCGTCACGACGAAGGAGAACATGAGGCGCGCCATAAAGGACATACGGGTTGAGCTGCGCGAGAGGCTTACCACGCTCAAGAAGGAGGGAAAGCTCGTCGAGGCGCAGAGGCTGGAGCAGAGGACGATGTTCGACCTCGAACTCCTGGAGGAGATGGGCTACTGTCCGGGCATAGAGAACTACTCGCGCCACCTCGCCGCGAGGCTTCCGGGAGAGCCGCCCTACACCCTCATCGACTACTTCCCCGACGACTTCCTTCTCTTCGTGGACGAGAGCCACATATCGACACCCCAGATAGGCGGCATGTACCACGGCGACCGCTCCAGAAAGTCGACCCTTGTCGACTACGGCTTCCGCCTGCCCTCGGCGCTCGACAACCGCCCGTTCAAGTTCGAGGAGTTCGAAAAAAAAGTCGGGCAGACCGTATACGTCTCCGCCACGCCGGGGGACCACGAGCTGGAAAGGTCCGGCGGGGTGGTGGTCGAGCAGATAATACGGCCCACCGGCCTCATGGACCCGGAGGTCGAGATAAGGCCCGTGGACTCGCAGGTGGACGACCTCATGGGCGAGGTAAAAAAACGCGTCGAGAGAGGAGAACGCGTGCTCGTCACCACCCTTACCAAGAGGACGGCCGAGGACCTATCCGAGTACTACGACGACCTGGGGCTCAAGGTGCGCTACCTGCACTCGGACATTGAGACGCTCGAACGGGTTGAGATAATCCGGGACCTGAGGCTCGGCAAGTTCGACGTGCTGGTGGGGATAAACCTGCTCCGCGAAGGGCTCGATCTGCCGGAGGTCTCGCTCGTCGCGATATTCGACGCGGACAAGGAGGGTTTTCTTCGCTCGGCGCGCTCCTTGATTCAGACCTTCGGCCGCGCGTCACGGAACGTCGAGGGAAGGGTCATCCTCTACGCCGACACCGTAACCCGCTCCATGCGGACCGCGATCGACGAGACCGAGAGACGCAGGAAGATACAGGGGAAGTTCAACAGGGATAACGATATAACCCCCTCGACCATAAAGAGCAGGATAAAGGACGTGATGAGCTCGATATACGAGGCCGACTACTACACGGTTGAGACCGCGCAGGAGGAGACCGAGGAGTATATAGCCCCGCACGAGATACCGGGCAGGATCAAGAAGCTCCGTAAGGAGATGGGGGCCGCGGCCAAACGGCTCGAGTTCGAGCGCGCGGCCGAGCTCAGGGACAAGATAGGCGTACTTGAAAAGATGGAGGTGGAGCTGGGGTAGACCGCCTGAGGCGGAAAACCGGTTGACATCAGCGCCCCCATGTTATAACATGGTAATAACAGGAGGACGGTCATGCTGAGAAAGATAAGTCCCATAGGCAACAGCCAGGGGGTCTCCATTCCCAGGGAGATGCTCGAAAAGCTCCACCTCTCGGTGGGCTCCCGGGTCGAGGTAGAGGTGGACAAAAAAACGAAAAGGATAATCATCAAGCCGAAGGCCGAGAAGGCCCGGGGCTCCATAGACAAAAAGTTCGCCTCGCAGGTCGACGAGTTCATAGAAAGGTACCGGCCCGCCCTAAAGGCGCTCTCCAAGTGAAGCCCCTTACCCCCGAGCAGGTACTCTTCATCCACTATCGCATCATGGAGGAGACCGGTGGGGGGGGAGGGGGAATCAAAAACCACGGCATGCGCGACCCGGCCCTCTTGAAGTCGGCCCTCCAGAGGCCCCGCGCCACGTTCGACGGAAAGGAGCTTTATCCCGACATCTTCGGCAAGGCCGCAGCGCTGATGCACTCCATCATAAAGAATCACCCCTTCGTGGACGGGAACAAGAGGACAGCCATAGCCGCCGCCTCGATATTTCTTCTGCGAAACGGCTACCGCCTCGAAGCCACAAACAGGGAACTCGAACGCTTTACCATGAAAGCGGCCGCCGGGCGCGTCAGGCCCGAAGAGATTGCGAAATGGTTCAAGAAGAACTCGGTGAAGGCGGGTTGAGGTAAAACGACAAAGCACCCCCCCACCCCCACCCCGTATCACAAAAAAAGGGAACTCCCTTAAGGGAGTTCCCTTCTGTACGCCGGTGCCCGGCTCGGCCTTACGAGAGCCTGGCTTCCTTGCTCTCCTTACAGAGCTCGTAGAGCCCGTCGGTGGCCTCGAAGACGTCCTCCATCATGTCCTTCAAGAGCAGCCCGAGCCCTCCGAGCTCCTCGTTCGTGAGCATGTCGCCCGCCCTCGGGTTAATCTCCACCGAATGGCTCATGAGCGTCAGGAGCGGTACCACCCGCTCTCTTACCTCGTTGATCCTGTCGAAGTGCTCCTCCGGGCTTTTTTCCACCACCATCCTGTGCAGTCCGATTTTTTTCTCCCCTTCCATGACGACCCTCCTTCTCTATTTGAAGCCCCCGGCTTGCGCCGGGAGCGTATTTTAGCTCTCCATCCCTTTATATATAAACTCTACCAGAGATATTGGGGACACTCAATACGGGTTTGCGTAAAAGGGTCGGAAAGGAAGGATTTTCTTTAGTTACGGCTGCTTGTCCTCTCCGGAGTTGAGGATGGTTATGGCTTTGGTGAAGAGTGTGGAGTTGGGGATGAGGTAGGTCTTTCCCTTATCCTTGAGCGTGGTGTAGCGGAGGTCGATATTGGCTACGGCCCCCTCGATGCCCGCAACCGATATGCGGTCGTCTATCTTGAAGGGGCGGTATACCAGGATAAGCACCCCGGAGAGCAGGTTCGAGAGCGCGTCCTTAAGCGCGAAGCCGAGCGCGAAGCCCATGAGGCCGAGCCCGGCCACGAGCGCCGAGACGTTTATACCCACGGTCCCGAGAGCGGTCACCAACCCGAGCACTATGAGGGTCGTCTTTACGACCTGCCTTATGAGGTTCAGGACGTGCGGGTCGAGCCCCGTCCTCTCGCCGAAGCGGCGGATGAACTTTCCGATCATCGAGGCCGCGAGCCAGAAGGCGAAAAAGACCACCAGACCCAGAAGCAGCTTGGGCGCGTAGTCCGCCGCCTGGACCAGAAAACCCTCCCAGAACCCCACAGGCTCGTTCTTCTTTACCTGAAGCAGCAATAGCTCTTCCTCCGCAAGGACACGGTAAATGATATGTCCCGGACGCGAAGTTGTCAACAACTAAAACAAAGGGGCTTCCGTGGCCGCGCTTTTGTGGTAAAATCCCGGTAGTAGAATAGGAAAGGAGGCTGGCCATGCTAAAAGAGGGAGACAGGGCCCCGATATTCAAGTTGCAGGGTCTGGACGAGAAGGGCAAGGAGCGGGAGTATTCCCTTACCGGCTTTTCCGGCAGGAAGGTGGTCCTCTACTTCTATCCGAAGGATAACACGCCGGGCTGCACGACCGAGGCGTGCGACTTCAGGGACAACCTGCAAAAGGTCGTCGGCAAGGGCGCGGTGGTGCTCGGCGTAAGCCCGGACAACATCGACTCCCACAAGAAGTTCCACGCCGGGCACGGCGTCAACTTCCCTCTCCTCTCGGACCGGGACAGGAGGGTGGCCACGGTCTACGGCGCCTACGGCCAGAAGAAGAGCTTCGGTAAGACCGCCCTCGGCATCATCCGCTCGACCTTCATAGTCGACGAGAAGGGCTTTATCAAAAAGGCCTGGTACGGTGTGAAGGTGGAGGGACACGTCGACGAGGTCCTTGAGGCGCTCGGTGGTTAAGCGCGCATGAGCCTGCCCGTATGAGCATAGGTGACCAGCGCGTACTCGGCCGTACCGGCCTCCGGGTGGGACGGCTGGGTCTATCCTCCGGCTACGGGGCCCCTGCCGAGGCCATGGAAGAGGCGTTCGAGCGGGGGTGCAACTACTTCTACTGGGGCTCGTTCCGGAGGGAGGGGCTGGCGCGGGCCGTAAGGAACATCTGCAGCAGGGGAAAGCGCGACGACCTTATCGTCGTGATCCCGTGCTTTACCCGCCTGGCCTCCCACATGGAGTACTCCTACGCGGGCGCGCTCAAGCGCCTCGGCCTCCACTACGGCGACGTGCTGCTGCTCGGCTGGTACAACAGCCGCCCCCCCCAACGGATAATCGACCGGGCTCTGAGGATGAAAGAGTACGGTCTCTGTAAATACATCGCCCTCTCCGGACACAACAGGAAGCTCTTTGGCGAGCTGGCAAAGGAGGGCATCTTCGACCTTTTTCACATCCGCTATAACGCGGTCCACAGCGGCGCGGAGCAAGATACGTTCCCCTTCTTAGGCGAGATAAAAGAGGATAAGAGGCCCGGCGTGGTCACGTACACGGCGACGTGCTGGGGCAGGCTCATGAACCCCAATAAGATGCCGCCGGGCGAGAAGACCCCCACGCCCTCGGACTGCTACCGCTTCGTCCTCAGCCACCCGTCCGTCGACATGTGCCTTGTCGGGGCCAAGAACGCCGGGGAGCTCAGGGAGAATCTAAAGGTGCTCGACCGGGGAGCCATGACGGAGGAGGAGCTTGGCTGGATGAGAAGGGTCGGAGGGCATCTATATGGGGGGGGTAAGGGGTGACGGTAGTGGGCACCCTTTTCCCGGAAAAGATCTTTATTGCGTGGCTCCTGTTCATTGCCGTCCCTCCTTACTTCCCCTTTCGCTGTTATAACGAAAATCTGCGAATGAATTAAGCGCGCGGCAATAGGCTTCGCTCAGAACTTCCTCATAACGCTCTTTCGTGAAATAACCGGTCCTTACCGCTTCTTCACCGACGAACGTCTTTTCCAAGCGCCTCTCGCTTTCCACATCAACGAAGGTTGCAATAAAGACGACCGTTCCGGCAATGGTTCCCCTGTCGAACAACATGATCTTGGGCTGAACCGATTCGGCCTCGGCCTTAATGACCTCCAGGTTAAGCAGCACGGACGGCCTTAACTGCCGGTCTGGTCCGTCAACCACGACAAAATTGTTGAACTCTAAAATCCTGACCACGTCTGCAAGCAGGACTTTGTCGAACTCAACACCTTTTTTCAGCATAAGTTCTCGACTATCCGGCGCGGGTATAGGAAGCCAGGCTGGACCCGCCGGAGTCCATACCCATGTGCCGAGGATGGGGTTCCAGCTTGAGACTATTATCCGACCTAAACTTTCGGGGTCGGAACGGCTGTCTTTAACCCCTCCGATTCCAAGCGCCACGGGTGAAGCTGTTGAATCCCTTTCAACTTCCCGTCCTATATCGTCGCAGGTTAATTTAACCCTTTCAACAGTAGCCATTTCTCTAATACCGGCACAGCCGGTTACCAGAAAAATAAAAAGGTAGAAACAGACCTTATGCTTATACATCTTATCGGCCTCTTCAGTTTATCGCTCTGCGTTCTCTCTCTCTCGGCTTCCCCGTTCCCAGGTAGTTAGAAACCGTTCCGCTTTCGCACGGCAAAAAAGGCGGGTCCGTTGCGGACCCGCCTTTTTCTAACCCCCTCCCCTAAAGCAGCTTATACGGGTCGGCGCGCCGGGCCCATTCGCTGCCGGGGTACTTGGAGTTGAGCTTCTCGTAGGCGTACTTAAGGTGCGAGGGCTCTTGAGTGCTCTTGTAGAGGCAGACGCCCTTAAGGAACAATGCCTCGGGCGTGGAGTCGCTCTCCGGGTGGTCCTTCTCTATCTCCTTGAGCCCCCCGAGCGCCTCGTCGAACCGGTCCGCGTCGTAGTGCACCTTGGCTATGCCGAGCACGATAGACGGCATAAGCTCCTCGGCCGCAAGAAAGCCCACGGTACGGTGGTGCTCCACGCCATCCGGGTCGAGTGTGACGAGCGTGGGCGTCCATTTGACGTTGAAGTCCGAAGACTCCGGCTGGGCGTCGGACTTGAGCCGGAGCGGCACGACCCTCTCGCTTATGAACTCCCAGACCCCGTTTTTAGGATACGAAACCGCATCCATACGTTTGCAGCCTATTCACCCGGGGTTGTAGAAGTCGAGCAGTACGGGTTTTCCCTCGGCCTTCGCCCTATCGAGCGCCGCCTTGAAGTCGGTCTCCCACTTTATGTCGACCATCGTCTCTGCCTCCTTTCGTCCATAACCATGAGTGTACCCCGTGAAATCGCCTTGTCAACACCAACGCCCGAAATACCCACTTGATAGAGCCGAAATAAAAGTATACAATAACCCGTAAATCGCCGTAAACCACATAATAACAGGGAAGTTCCGCCATGCCGAGAGATTTCAAAAAAACCCTTGAGCGCAAACCCGTCGTCTTCGACGGGGCCACCGGGACCATGCTCCAGAGGCTGGGCATGAAGCCCGGCGGCTCGCCCGACGAGCTTAACCTGACCGCCCCGGAGATGGTGACCGAAGTACACCGCGCCTACCGAAAGGCCGGCGCGGACGTCGCCACCACGAACACCTTCGGGGCGAACAGGGTAAAGCTCGCCGAGTACGGCCTCGGGGAAAAAGTCGGGGAGATAAACGCGGCGGGCGTTAAATGCGCCCGCAAGGCCGTGGGAGAGCGGGGCCTGGTCGCCGGGGACATCGGGCCCACCGGAAGGTTCGTCGAGCCGGTCGGCGATATGGGGTTCGACGAGGCAATCGAGATATTCACCGAACAGGCCGCGGCATTAAAAAAAGCCGGCGCCGACCTCATCATCATAGAGACGATGATGGACATCAAGGAGATGCGGGCGGCCATAATCGCTTCGAAGAAGACCGGCCTCCCTGTCGTCGCCACCATGACGTTCGACCAGTCGATGAGGTCGGTGCTCGGCACCACGCCCGAGGCCTTCGCCATAGTGGCCGACTCGCTCGGGGCGGACTGCGTGGGGGCCAACTGCTCACTCGGGGTGGAGGGTATCTTCAAGGCCGTCTCGGCCATGCGGAAGGTTACCGCGCTGCCCCTTATAGCCCAGCCGAACGCCGGGCTGCCGGTCTTAAAGGGTACCGAAACCGTCTTCCCGGCCACGCCCGAGGAGATGGCCGACTACGTGCCGCACTTCGTAGCCGTGGGGGTGCGGGTCCTCGGCGGCTGCTGCGGCACCACCCCGGAGCACATGGAAATGATGGGCGGGGCCTTCAGGGCGCTAAAGCCCGACACCAAACCCGAAAACCCCACATGCACGACCCTTGCGAGCAGGACCGGTTTTATAACCTTCGGCCCCGGCCTGCCGCCCGTCGTAATAGGCGAGAGGATAAACCCGACGGGCAGGAAGAAACTCGCGGCCGAGATAAAAGAGGGCAAGACCGCCATAATCAGAAACGAAACCCGCGAACAGGCCGAGGCCGGGGCGCACGCGCTCGACGTGAACGTCGGGGTGCCGGGGGTGGACGAGCCGGCGGCCATGAAAAGGGCCGTCTTCGCGGTGAACGACAACTCCGCCCTGCCCGTGGTGATAGACTCGGCCGACCCCGAAGCGCTCCTCGCCGGGCTAAAGGCCGTGGACGGAAAGCCGCTCATAAACTCGGTAAGCGGCGAGGAGAAGAAACTCCGGACCGTACTGCCTCTCGCAAAGGAGTACGGCGCCGCCGTGCTCGGCCTGACCCTCGACGATAAGGGCATACCCGAGACCGCCGAAGAAAGGCTCCGGATAGCCGAGAAGATACTCGAGCGCGCACTAAAGCTCGGCATAAGGAAGGAAGACCTGGTGATAGACTGCCTGGCCATGGCCGTAAGCGCCATGCCGGGGGCCGCCAGGGAAACGCTCCGCGCCATACGGCTCGTAAGGGAAGAGCTCGGCCTCTCGACCGTACTCGGGGTGAGCAACATCTCCTTCGGCCTGCCCTCGCGGGAGACCGTTAGCTCGAACTTCTTCTCCATGGCGCTCGCGAGCGGCCTTACGAGCGCCATAATAAACCCGAAGAACGAACGGATGATGGACGCCTACCACGCTTCGCTCGTGCTGCTCGACCTGGACAGACGGGCCGAGGGCTACGTCAAGAGGTTTCAGGCGGCGGGAGGGGCGGAAGATAAAACCCCGGAGAAAAAACCGACGGGCCTTAAAGAGAGGCTCGCGCGGGCCGTTATAGACGGAGACGAAGAGAACGTCGTCGGGCTCGTGGAAGAGGCCCTTAAAAAGGGCTGGGACCCCGTCAGGGTAAGCAACGACGGACTCCTTCCAGGGCTCGAAGAGGTCGGGAAGCTTTTTGCGTCGAACAGGTACTTCCTCCCGCAGGTGATACTCTCGGCCGATACGATGAAGAAGGCGTTCGGGAGGCTCAAGAAGGAGCTCAAGGGAAAGAAGGGCCACTCGCTCGGGAAGGTCGTCATGGCCACGGTCGAGGGCGACATACACGACATAGGGAAGAATATAGTCTGCACGCTCCTCGAAAACCACGGCTTCGAGGTCACCGACCTCGGCAAGAACGTCCCGGCCAAGAAGATAGTCGACGCGGCAAGGGACGGGAAGGCCGACATAGTGGGCCTCTCCGCGCTAATGACCACGACCGTCACGGAGATGGGCAACGTGATTAAAAAGCTCAAGGCCGACGGTGTGGATGTTAAGACGGTCGTCGGAGGGGCGGTGGTTACCCCGGAGTTCGCCGGGAAGATAGGCGCGGACGAGTACGGCGGGGAGGCGACCGAGGCCGTCGAGAAGATGAAGAGGCTTGT
>JAZGJJ010000027.1 GCA_036482575.1 Thermodesulfobacteriota bacterium | reverse complement strand
GAGACGAGCGCCCCCTCCTTCTCCCTTACCCTTCCGACCCCTTCGGTGAGGAGAAACTCCACGCCCGCGCCGAGCCCTCCTATGCCGGGCGTATTCATGGTGCCGGTCTCGAGCCTGTCGGGCAGTTCGAACTCGTCGTCCTGCTCGCCGACACCGCCGTCGATTAGCGGCGGGGGCTCGACACCGTCACCGAGATAGAGAAAGCCCGTGCCCTGCGGCCCGAAGAGCGCCTTATGGCCCGTACCGACGACTATATCCACGTTCATGGAGCTTATATCCAGAGGCAGTGCCCCTGCGGTCTGCGCGGCGTCGACCATAAAGGGGACGCCTTTCCTGCGGCATAGCTCGCCTATCGCCTCTATCGGCTGTATCGTACCGAAAACGTTAGAGGCGTGCACGATACAGACGAGTTTCGTATCCGCCGTAAGCGCTTTTTCGATATCCGAAGGTTCAATAAGGTCCCCGCGCGAGCCCGTTACCTTCGTTACGCCTACACCCCCGCGTTCGAGCTTTCTTAACGGCCTCGCAACGGAGTTGTGCTCGAAGGCGGTCGTCACCACGTGGTCTCCCGGCCTGAAAAACCCCTTCAAGGCCACGTTCATCGCCTCGGTGGCGTTCTTGGTGAAGACAATGCGCGAGGCGTCCGGAACGCCGAGGAGTTTCCCGAGCGACTCCCTCGCCCGGAAGATCACCCTTCCCGCCTCCAGAGCCATACGGTGCGAACCCCTGCCGGAGTTCCCCCCCACGGTCCGGAAGATCTCGTCCACCCTCGCGTAGACCTCTTCGGGCTTCGGGTACGAGGTTGCGGCGTTATCGAGGTATATCATGCGGGCTATGATAGCATCTCGCCGGGGAAAGCTGAAATAAAAAAACGGGCCGGGGAGGGGGGGAGATTTCCACCCCCCCCCCTCCCCGGCCCGCGCAACCGTGAGAAAAATTACTCGACCTCTTTCATCTCGTCCTTGTCGTAGGTATACCTCGGCTTTCCGGCGACCTTATGTATCTTGACCTCGGTCACCTTCAGGAAGCCGTCGTCTGTCTTCTTGAGCCAAAAATCCATGTCGAGCACGGTCCCGTCGCGGCCCTTGAAGTCCGTGCACATGAAGTAGACCTCTTTTTTCTTTATGAACCTGACCTTCTCGTGGAACTTCACGAAGTCGAGGACGCGGGCCTGCTCCTCCTTTTCGTCCCACACGAGGAAGTGCCCGCCCTTAAGGCGCGTGTCCTCCCATATGAACTCCTTTATGGCCTTCCTTACGTGGTCGGCCATCCCCTCGCTATCTTCGCCGGGATGCTCTCCGGGGTGTTCCTCCTCCTCGGCCGTGACCGAAGCCGGCAGCGCGACAACGAGCGCGAAGAGGACCAAAAACGACAATAGTACACGTTTCATCTCATACCTCCGGGATTCATGTCAGGAATAGACTTTTACCCATAATGCGGAGTTTGTCAAGTACAGCGGCTATCCCCCCCTATCCCGACGGCAAAGACCTGTCTTCCCTGAGCAGGTCGGTAAACTCCTTATCGGGCAGGGGACGGCTGAAGAGATAGCCCTGCATCTGGTCACATCGGTTGGCGCGCAGGAAATCGAGCTGCTCCCGGGTCTCTATCCCCTCTGCAATGGCCTTTATACCCAGGCCGTGCGCCATTGCAATGACCGCGACGACTATCGCCGCGTCCTTCTCGTTGGTCGTGACGTCGCGTATGAAGGAGCGGTCTATCTTAAGCGAGTCTATGGGGAAGCGTTTCAAATAGGCCAGTGAGGAGTAGCCCGTCCCGAAGTCGTCTATGGCGATACTGACGCCCAGATCTTTCAGCTTGCCGAACACTTCGACGGCGGCATCCGGGTCCTTCATAATCGCGCTCTCGGTGATCTCGATCTCCAGGTACCGCGGCTCGAGCCCGCTCTTCTTCAGCGCCCCGGCGACGGTCTTCACCATGTCCGGCCTGACCAGATGCTGCGCCGAAATGTTGACCGCCACGGTGCGGGGACCTATACCGGCGGTCAGCCAGGACTTGTTCTGCTTGCAGGCGGCATTCAGGACCCATTCGCCGAGCGGGATAACGAAGCCGGTCTCCTCCGCCAGGGGGATGAAGCTCCCCGGCTGGACCACCCCCAGTTTCGGGTGCTGCCAGCGGACCAACGCCTCCATACCCACGGTCTTGTTGCTCCCTATGTCCACCTTGGGCTGGTAGTGGAGCCTCAACTCGTTCCGCTCGATGGCGAGGGGAAGGTCGTTGCCGAGGGCCAGGTTGTTCAGGGCCTGCTCCTTCATATCCGGCTCGTAGAACTGGTAGTTGTTATGGCCCCGCTCCTTGGCGCGGCGCATCGCCACCTCGGCGTTGGTAATCATATTAATCAGCTCCCCGATGTCCTCGCTCTCGCGCCGGTAGAGGCTTATCCCCATGCTGGCGGTTATGTTGATCTCTACGCCCTTCGCAATGACCGGCTGCCTGATGCAGTGTTTCATCTTCTCCGCGACCCCTACGGCGTCGTCCCGCTCGAAGAGTTTCGGGGCCAGCACGACGAAATGATCCCCCCGCAGCCGGAAGAGCTCGGCGCCCTGAGTGTCGGCGGAGGCGGACATCCTTCCGGACATTGTTTTGAGCACGGAATCGCCGACGTCGTTACCCAGGGCCTCGTTTACGTTCCTGAAGCGGTCCAGGTCTATCAAGATGACCCCTATCATGGCGTCATCCGGTATCTCCCCGAGCACGGCGGTGGCTCTCTTCTGCAGCATGATCTGGTTGGGCAGGCCCGTAAGAAGGTCGTAGTAGGTGGCGCGGTCCAGCTTCTCTTCGACGCGCTCGACTTTTTCGGTATACTCCTTGGTTTCGGAGACCTTCTTCTCAAGCCTCGTCCTTACGGCGGAGAGGAGCTCTTCGGTGGTAAAAGGCTTGGTCAGGTAATCGTCCGCCCCGAGTTCCATGCCCTTACGGAGGTCCTCCCTGGCCGCCCTGGCCGTAACGAAGATAAAGGGGATGCTGGCGGTGGACGGCTCTCCCTTGAGCGCTTCGAGCACCCCGTAGCCGTCCATCTCCGGCATGAGTATATCGCAAACTATCAAGTCGGGCAGGAACTCCCCGGCCAGTTTCACGCCCTCTATGCCGTTCTCCGCGCCCCGGGCGTCGAAGCCCTCGAAGCCGAGGATGGTTATCATGTCGTCGAGAATGGCCTTGGTGTCTTCTATTACGAGTATCTTCTCCATCTTCCCTACCCTCCTTTTTTACCGACCGGTATCGTTACCAGAAAGGCGGTGCCTTTGCCAGCCTCGCTATCCACCTCTATCGTGCCGCCGTGCAGGTCGACCGAGTTCTTGGTTATAGCGAGCCCGAGCCCGGTGCCCGGGATATCCCCTGTGTTCTTACCCCTGTGGAACGGCGTGAAGAGCCGCTTCATATCCTTCTCGGGAATGCCTATGCCCTCGTCCTTTATCAGGAAGACCGCCGTCTCCTCGTCGCAGGACACGTCGAACAAAACCTTCCCCCCGTCGGGCGAATACTTGACGGCGTTCGAGAGGAGGTTGCTCAGGATGTTTTTAAGGAGCTTCTCGTCCCCCATCACATCATC
Organism: Thermodesulfobacteriota bacterium; assembly: GCA_036482575.1. NCBI lineage: Bacteria > Pseudomonadati > Thermodesulfobacteriota > Thermodesulfobacteriota bacterium. The sequence continues at coordinate 9,866 of JAZGJJ010000027.1, read as the reverse complement.
GCACTCCCCGGCCCAGGAGAACTCGACGTCATGGCTTTCCCCCGCGGAAAACAGGGCCCCCTCGGCGAACGCCCTGCAGAGCTTCTTCAGATCGAACGCGCGGGGCTTGAACTCGAGCTTTCCGGCCTCGGCCTTACCTATTATAAGGACGTCCTCCAGCATCTCGGTCATGTGCGTGACCTCGGACTGTATCTTGTCGATGCGCTCGGCCCTCTCCTCCTCGGTCATCCTGGCGGCGTAGCGCTTGATTATGTCGCTGCTGGAGAGTATCGAGGTAAGCGGCGTCCTGAACTCGTGTGAGGCCATGGAGATGAAGCGCGTCTTCAGCTCTCCAAGCTCCTTCTCCCTGTAGAGCGTCTTGTTGAGCTCGACGGTCCTATCGTTTAATTTTTGTGTCATCGTGTCGAATGCCCGGGAAAGAAGGCCCAGCTCATCATCCCTGTCAAGCCCTATCCTGTGGTCCAGGTCGCCCCCTCCTATTATCTCCGTGCCATCATGAAGGGCCTTGAGCGGGTCTGCAATCGATTTGGCCATGGAACGTGCCGCCAGAACGGCAATAATAAAAAAGGACAGCGTTAGAACAATCGATATCTTCTTCATATTTTCAACCTGCGCGAAGGCCTCGGCGACGTCCTGTTCCGTAATGAGCACCCACTTGAAGTCCCCACCCGTTATGCACATGGAAGCGCCCGCTACGGGCACGCCACGATAATCCGGCCAGGTGCCAATTGATTCCAGGTTTTCCCGTAGACATCTTCCCACCGGATAAGTCTCCACTTTTTGCCTGAAAGCGGCATCCTCTACAAACAACGAATCGGTAATCATGGTTCCGGACTGGTCGACAAGGTAGGTCTCCCCGGTCTCTCCAAGGCCCCTGCGCTGAGTCAAGGCCCCGAGTTTCAGGCCGCTCTCACCCGTCATCACCCCGTTTATCAGTTCGAAATCATAGTGGTTCACGAGTATGCCGATGGCCTCGGAAGACCTGCCCCGAGCTGTTACCGGTGTCGATACCGCCAAGCCTACAGTCCCCTCCTCTGCGTGAAGATGTATATACGTTTTCATCAATTCGGGAAGAGCAACCTCTTTCTCTCCGGTCAGACCGATTCTTTCGGGAATCGAGGAGGCAACGACCCTTCCGTCGAGGGTTAAAACATCGATAAACGTCAGGTCGCCATGCAGGGGCATTTTGTGCTCCAGGAGGTGTTCGTTAAGACGACTGGCCGCGGAAGACCTTTTAGAGGACTTTCCAACGACCTCTTCCAGGCTGTCCCTGATAAGGCCGTCGGAGGCAAAGTCTACGGACATTATCTTCAGTTTTTCAAGGTTGGCTAAAAGTTCGCCTTCTTTGACGTCAGCGATAACCTCCAATCCCTTTAAAATAGTTTGTCTCTGATATTTCCCTGAAATATAAAAACTCAATACCCCCGTAAGCAGCACCGGGATAACGGCGACCACCCCGAATAAGAGAAGTTTAGCTCTGATAGACATGGACCCCCAACTTATGTTCTTACTTCACGGGTTGGCCGTCTCGTTTCAATTCTAACACGAAGTTTATCTTAGGCGCAAGGGTAAAGCGGAGGGAGAAACCCGGCCTTTAACACTCTGAGACGATAGGGGGTGCTGCCGCACGGTTAACGCCATACGCGAACCCATTACACCTTCCATGCCAAACGCCACTAACGGTCGTCCTGAAATTAAAACACCATCATGGTGCTGCCGCACGGTTAACGCGGGTGCGGTCCACTGTAACGTTGGCAGCCTGTGTTGCGGTCGATAGTTTCTAAATCTGAAACCCCGTCACGGGGTGTTCACTTGGCACCTACGCCTTCTCTACCCTCCTTTTTTACCGACCGGTATCGTTACCAGAAAGGCGGTGCCTTTGCCCACCTCGCTATCCACCTCTATCGTGCCGCCGTGCAGGTCGACCGAGTTCTTGATTATCGAGAGCCCGAGCCCGGTGCCCGGGATATTCCCTACGTTCTTACCCCTGTGGAACGGCGCGAAGAGCCGCTCCATGTCCTTCTCGGGAATGCCTATGCCCTCGTCCTTTACCCGGAAGACCGCCGTGTCGCCGTCGCAGGACACGTCGAACGAAACCTTCCCCCCGTCGGGCGAATACTTGACGGCGTTCGAGAGGAGGTTGCTCAGGATGTTCTTAAGGAGTTTTCCGTCCCCCACCGCATCCCCGCACTCCCCGGCCCAGGAGAACTCGACGTCATGGCTTTCCCCCGCGGAAAGCACGGCCCCCTCGGCGAACTCACGGCAGAGCTTCTTCAGATCGAGCGTGCGGGGGTTGAACTCGAGCCTTCCCGCCTCGGCCTTGCCTACCACAAGGACGTCCTCCAGCATCTCGGTCATGTGCGTGACCTCGGACTGTATCTTGTCGAGGCGCTCGGCCCTCTCCTCGTCGGTCATCCTGGCGGCATAGCGCTTGATTATGTCGCTGCTGGAGAGTATCGAGGTGAGCGGCGTCCTGAACTCGTGGGAGGCCATGGAGACGAAGCGCGTCTTCAACTCTCCGAGGTCCTTCTCCCTCTCGAGTGCCTTGCTGAGCTCCACGGTCCTCTCCTCCACCTTCCGCTCGAGACCCTCCCTGTACTCGGCCGCCTCGGTTATGTCCTGCCCCACGCCAAAGACCCCGGTTATCCCGCCCGCGGCGTCGCGACGTGCGGTGGCGTTCATAAGGAACAAGACCCTCCGCCCGCCTTTGGTATAGAGCGGGAACTCGTAGTCGGCGATCTCCTCGCCTTTAAGCGCCTTACCCAGGACATCGCCCACCGGACCCTTGTAGTCATTGCTTATAAACTCCCCCACGAAGTCCCTGCCCATGACCTCTTCCTTGGTATAGCCCGTAATGCGCTCCGCAGTCCGGTTCCACTCGTTCACCCTCCCCCTCACGTCTATCCCGAATATCGGCGCGTTCGCCGCCTCGATGAGCCTTCTAAGGTCCATCCTCAACTCCCGCTCCGTGCAGTCGTGGAAGATGCCGCGCGTGGCCACGAGTTCGCCGTCGACCATGCGGCAGTTGATGCTCCCGCTAACGGGCACCTTACGGCCGTCCTTGCTGATGAAGTCGGTCTCTATGTGGCTTATATCCTCCCCTCTGGTAAAGCGCTCGAATATCCCCCTGCAGTAGTCGTGCTGGTCCGGGTGGACGACGTCGAACGTGGTGAGGTCCGCCACCTCCGCTTCGCTGTAGCCGAGGGTCTCCCTCCAGGCGCGGTTGACGTACGTAAAGCGGCCGTCGGGCGATACGCTCTGGATGAGGTCGCTGGCGCTGTCGAGGAAGTCCCTGAGGTTCTCCTCGCTCCTGCGGAGCGCATCTCCGGCCGCCTTATTCTCGGTGATGTCGAGGTGCGTGCCGGTCACGCGTCGCGGCCAGCCTTCATCGTCCCGCTCGACCACCATGCCCCGGACAAGGACCCACTTCCACTGTCCGAACTTCATCCGCATGCGGAGCTCGGCCTCATAGAACGGCCTCCTGCCCTCCATGTGCAGGTTCAGCCGCTCCTCCGCCATCGGCAGGTCGTCCGGATGCACGAACTTTTTCCATGCCTGTAAGTCGGGCTTGATCTCATCGAGCCTGTAGCCGAGCATCTCGGCCAGGCGCTCGTTATAGACCACTTCCCCCGTAAGCACGTTCCAGTCCCACGTGCCGAGGTCGCCCCCTTTAATAGCAAGGTCGGCCCGCTCCTCGCTCTCCTGCATGGAGTCGAGCATGTAGTTAAAAGCCATTGCGAGCGCACCCACCTCGTCCCCGGTCGTCACCCCAGCCCTTACGCCGCGACTCCCTCCCTGAACGTCCAGGGCCGTACGGGTAAGCTCGATAAGGGGCCGGACCTGCCGACGCGCCTGCGCGCTTCCCAGGACGAAGAGAACGGGCAGGAGCGCGAGCAGTATCGCGACCTGCCCCAGTATGAGCCTTGAGTTCCAGCGGAGGCTTGTATCCTGGAGCATGGCTATCTCCTCCCCTTCGGCCCTTACAACCCCGTCGAGCCGCAGGGCCAGCTCCCCCATAAACAGCTCGTTCACCTCATGGTCCAACCGGGCCCTTTCGCCCTGGTCCGCAAGAACGGCGCCCGCAAAGACACTATCGGCCAACAGACGTATCTCTTCTATATACCTATTGGGCTCAAAATCGTACTCCTCTTCGAGTCTGGCGGCGATCGGACTGCCGAGCTCCTCCGTCATCCCGGCAAACCCGGTTTCGAACTCGTCCCTGGCCCGGAGGTCGCCCGAGGCCAGGTAGTCGTGGAGCGGGTATGCGAGCATCAATATGTCGCGCCTCACCTCTCCGGCATAGCTCCCCTCTTCCCTCGCCTCCGTCGTCTCATCGAACATGCTCTTAACGACCGCGAGCGTGACCATCGACGCGAGCGAGAGCGCAAGGAGCAGCACGGCGGCGCCGGAGAGTATCCGGAGGGATGCGCCCTGGACCGACTTGCGTGCCCTCTCCAGGGCAAGTACCCCGAGCGGAAGCAGCGCCGCGAGGTAGCTCGCGTCCTTCATGATGTGGCTAGTGTCGGGAGAAGGGTAGAAGCGCAGCGGCGAGGACGACATAACGGCCTGGACCGCCATGCCGAGGATCAGGCAGGGGATTAACGGAATACCCTTTCCTCCCTCCCCGCCCTTAAAAATCATCCACAGGCAGGCCCCGTAAAGCACCAGGGCGGGGACCTCCCACGGACGGAAAAATGAAGAGACGTCCCCAATGATAAAAGCCGGGAGCGGAACGAGAGCGAAGAAGGCCATGGCCCCGGCCGTTATAAGTACGGCGGCCAGGGCCAGCAACCCCGTGGACGGAATGTGCCGCGGGTCGCGTGAGGTACGGACCAGGCCGTAGAGCAGTATCGCGCCCAGCACCGTCCTGCCGATGGTCCAGGTGCCGGGGATGAAGCTGTCCAGGGTGTCTTGGGGAAGGGTTATTATACCCATCGCGAACAGCGCGTGGGCCAGGTCGGCAATACCGGCGGCCAGGAAGGCAGCTGAAATGTACGGCGAGAGACCCTCGGTCCCGTCCACGGCGCAGTTGAAGGCAACGATGGCCACGGACAGGGCCAGGAAGACGCCCGCCACCTCCATTACGAGGTAGATGACCCTTTCGCCATGGTAGGCCGGGGCAAAGACTATCAACGAGGCGGCAGCCACTGCCGCGGCAGCGAGCCAGAGGATGGCCTTAGTCCCTGCTTTCATAAGCGCACTCCCTATGAGTGAACAGTACGCCGCTACGGCGGCCTTAAAGACGTACGGAAATTAAACGAACCCCGTCATCCGGCGCGTGCAGGCGGCACGTGCAGGACGGAACCCTGTTTCAATGCTAACACGAAGTTTATCAGCGACGCAAGGGGGAAAAGGGGAGAGAAACCCTATCTTTAACATCCGAAAGGGTGCTGCCGCACGGTAGTTTCGATTGCGGATTACGGAGTTCGGATTGCGGAATAAAGATTTAAAGGCAGTTAATCCGCAATTTGCAATCCCCACTCTGCAATCTGCTTGCCCCACCATCATGGTGCTGCCGCACGGTTAACGCCATGCGCGGCCCAATACAGCATTGCTATCTCGTACTCCGAACGTTAGCCTTGAAATTAAAACACCATCATGGTGTTCACTTGACACCTACGCCGGGGTGGGATAGATTCGTGAGGATGAAGGACCTTGCTTTCTTTACGCTTGCGCTTATCTTATCTCTCGCGGGCCCGGCACTCGCTAGCGACACCCTCTACGGCCACAGGGCCTATGAGGTTGCGGAGAAGGGTGGGCTCGCTCCGGCGGGGAACTACCGCGACACGGGACGCGTGGTAAAACTTACTACCGAAGCGGCCGGGGCCTTCAAGGCCATGCGGGAGGCGGCCCAACGCGACGGCGTCGGGCTCGTGCCCATATCGGGGTTCAGGACTTTTTCCTACCAGAAGGGGCTCTTCGAGAGGGCCGTCAGGAAGTACGGGAGCGAGGAGAAGGCCGCCCGCTGGGTCGCCCCTCCGGGGCACTCCGAGCACCACACGGGCACGGCCATAGACATGGGGGATAAAAAACGCCGCGGCTGCGACGTTGAGAGCTGCTTCGAGGAGACACCGGCGTTCAGGTGGTTAAGTGAGAACGCCTCTCGCTTCGGCTTCTATCTCTCGTTCCCGAAGGAAGGTACGGCGGTATCTTACGAGCCATGGCACTGGAGGTTGAAGGGGGTTCAAGAGTAACAGATGACAGGAAAGATCAGGAACTTTTGCTGAAGGCTTTCAGTATACGCTTGAGCATGCCGACTTCCGACTTCTTGCCCGCCTTCCCCTTACCCCTGCGCCTGCCCTTGCCGCTCTCCTCGACGGGACGGAACTCCTCGCCGTACTTCTCCTTATAGAGGGCAATACGATCTTCTCTGCTCTTCGGCGCGAGACCCTCTTTATCCCCCCTCCCCCGACCGCCCCGACCGCTTGAACGCACTCCGGCGGGCTTTTCCCCTTTTCCTCTTCCTCTTCCTCCATCCGGTCCTTTGGCCGCCCTCCCGGCCCCCTGCTTCATGGAGGGTTCTTGAGCTTTTTTCGGAGCCCCCCCATCCCCCCCCTCCCCGCCTTCCCTGCCCCGCCTTTCGCCGGGACCTTTCCTGGCCGCTCTGGGGGGTCTGGGTCCGGTGCCAATACCGGGACCGGCCTTTTTATCTTTAGAGGCAAAACTCTTTTCAGTAATCTTTTCAGGCTCCGGAGCGGGAGCGGCCCCCGCACTCGTCCTTTTATCTTTATACCTTCCCGGCGCCGACGGCTTCCGGACATCTCTTCCCCCACTGCCCCCCCTTCCTCCCTTAGTAGCCGCGGGTCCGGAGCGGGAGCTTTTCCCCCTCCCCCTCTCGGCCTCTTTCCTCGGGGGCCGCTTCTTCCTGTAGGAGCCGGCCTTGTCCTCCACCATCTCCTCCTCCTTCAGCCACTCCACCTCGATCTTCCTCTCTATGAACTCCTCTATGGCCGGGAGGTTCCAGGCGTGCTCCTCGCATACGAGGCTGTAGGCCTTCCCGCTCTTGCCGGCCCGGGCGGTACGGCCGATACGATGGACGTAGCTCGCGGCCTCCTGAGGGAGGTCGAAGTTTATAACGTGCGAGACGTCCTCTATATGGAGTCCCCTGGCGGCCACGTCCGTTGCGACGAGTATCCTGAGCTTCCCGGACTTCATGCCGTCGATTATCCGCTGGCGCCGGGACTGGGTCACGTCGCCGGTGAGGACCTCGGCGGAAAAACCGTTGCCCGCGAGCTTCCACTCCAGCATCTCGGCCGTCCTCTTCATGTTGGTGAATATTATCGCCCGCTCCATGTCGGGCCTGTTGAGGAGCGCCATAAGTGCGGGGAGCTTCTCCTCGTTCGATATGTATAAAGCCTTCTGGTCGATCTTATCGACGGTAACCTGCTCGGGCTCTATCTCCACTACGACCGGGTCCGGCTTCATGTAGCTGGAGGCGAGCCTGTGGACGTTGGTGTCTATCGTGGCGGAGAAGAGCATCGTCTGGCGGGGTTTTCCCTTGGGGAGCCTTCCGGCTATGTAGCGGATGTCCGGGGCGAAGCCCATGTCGAACATGCGGTCGGCCTCGTCCACTATGAACACCTCTATGTCGTCAAGGGAGAGGCTCTTGGACTTGTAGAGGTCTATCATCCTTCCGGGTGTGGCGACCACCAGCTCCACCCCGCGCCTGAGCGCCGAGATCTGCTTCTCGTACTCCACGCCGCCATAGATGGCCACGGAGTGGAAGGGGGTGTGCCTGGCGAGCTTCTCGGCCTCCTTCTCTATCTGGACGGCAAGCTCCCTTGTCGGGGCCATCACAAGGGCTCGCGGGCCCTTTGTCTTCTTGGGCTCGCCGGAAAGGAAGCTGTTGTAGGCCGTTATGACGAAGACCGCCGTCTTGCCCGTGCCGGTCTGGGACTGGACGATCACGTCCTTGCCGGCGAGGGTTTCGGGCAGGGACTGCTCCTGGACGGGGGTGCACCGCTCAAAGCCGATGGCGGCGATGCCCTCCAGGAGGTCTTTATGTATATTCAGGATTGAAAACTTCATTAACGGCTGATTATATGCTATCCACTCCCGTTCTTCAAGGGATAATACGAGGAAGGCCGGATTTTAACGTAACCCTATTCCTTAACCTTTTTCGGCCTCTTGCCCGCCTGAAGCACCTTCTTCCTCAGGCGTATGTTCTCCGGGGTGACCTCCACAAGCTCGTCCTCCCTTATGAACTCGATGGCGCCCTCGAGGCTCATCACCCTCGGGGATATGAGATGGAGCGTCTCGTCGGAGCCGGCCGCCCTCATGTTGGTGAGCTTCTTCTCTTTCGTTACGTTCACGTCCAGGTCGTTATCGCGCGAGTTCTCGCCTATTATCATGCCCTCGTAGACCGGGGTGCCCTCCTTTATGAAGAGCGTCCCGCGTGGCTGGAGGTGGTTCAGGGCGTAGGTATTGGACTTGCCCGCCCTGTCGGCCACGAGCGCCCCGGTGGCGCGCTTCGTTATGGCGCCGTGGAACGGCTCGTATCCGTCGAAGAGGTGGTTCATGAGGCCCGTGCCGCGGGTGTCGGTCAGGAACTGGGACCTGAAACCGATCAGCCCCCTCGACGGCACCCTGAACTCGAGCCTTGCCCTGCCGTAGCCGTTATTCTCCATCTTTATCATCTTCCCTTTGCGTATCCCGAGCTGCTGGGTGACGACGCCGACGTACTCCTCGGGCACGTCCACGAAGAGGAGCTCCATCGGCTCGTGGAGCTTATCGTCTATCCTCTTGGTTATCGTCTCGGGCATGGCCACGGAGAGCTCGTAGCCCTCCCGCCGCATCATCTCGATGATGATCGCTATCTGCAACTCTCCCCTGCCCATCACCTTGAAGGCGTCGGGCCGTTCGAAGTCGACCTTTATGGAGACGTTGTAGAGGAGCTCTTTTTCGAGCCGCTCCCTCAGGTTATTGGAGGTGACGTACTTGCCGTCCCTGCCGGCAAAGGGGGAGTCGTTTACCGAGAAGACGACCGATATGGTGGGCTCGTCGATCTTTATCCGGGGCAGAGGCTTCGGCTCTTCGCTGTCGGTTATCGTATCCCCTATGCCGACATTCTCCATGCCGGCGAGCGCCACTATATCTCCCGCGCCCGCCTCTTTGGTCTCCTTCCTTTCGAGTCCCTCGAATGTATAGAGGGCCGTGACCCTCGTCCGCGCCACCGCGCCATCGGCATCCATGCCGTCGGCGCCCACCACGGCGACCGCGTCGCCGGAACGGAGCGTCCCGGACTCTATCCTCCCGACCGCGAGCCTGCCGATGTACTCCGAGTAGTCTATGTTGGTTACGAGCAGCTGGAGCGGCCCGTCCGGGTCGCCACCGGGCGGGGGCATCTTGTTTATCAGGAGGTCGAAGAGCGGTTTCAGGTCCCGAGAATCGTCTTCCGGGTCGAGCTTGGCTATGCCGTCCCTCGCGATCGCGTAGACCACGGGGAAGTCGATCTGATCTTCGGTGGCGTCAAGGTCTATGAACATGTCGTAGACCTCGTCGAGCACCTCCCGGATGCGCGCGTCCTGCCTGTCGATCTTATTTATGACGAGTATGGGAGGCAGGTCGAGTTCGAGCGCCTTCTTAAGGACGAACCTCGTCTGCGGGAGCGGCCCCTCGGAGGCGTCCACCAAGAGGAGCACGCCGTCCACCATCTTAAGGATCCTCTCGACCTCGCCCCCGAAGTCGGCGTGCCCGGGGGTGTCGACGATGTTGATCTTCATCCCGTCGTAGACGACGGCGGTGTTCTTGGCCATGATGGTTATGCCCCGCTCCCGTTCGAGGTCCATGCTGTCCATGACCCGCTCCCTCACCTCTTCCCTGGCGCCGAATATGCCGGCCTGCTTGAGCATGCTGTCCACGAGCGT
>JAZGJJ010000026.1 GCA_036482575.1 Thermodesulfobacteriota bacterium | reverse complement strand
GATAAAGGCCGGGGTTGTGGATAAGGTGCTATTTTTTCTTTCTCCTATGCTGCTCGGCGGTGACGCCATCCCGGCAGTGGGGGAGATGGGGATTCGGAAGATCGCCGGGGGAATCAGCCTGAAAGGGCTTGAGATGAAGAAAATAGGGCGGGATATACTGGTAGAGGGGAAGCTAACTGCCTGCCGTTGAGCTCTGGAGTTGAATATTTAGATGAGGGCTCTTTAACCGCGTAGTTTTGATGACCGGGAAAAAATGTTCACAGGTATAATAGAAGCCATCGGGACCGTAAAAACTGTTGAAAAAAAGGGCACATCTGGTAGAATAACGGTTGAGACCGCCCTTGACCTCGGCGGGGTGGCCGTGGGCGACAGTATCGCGGTCAGCGGAGCCTGCCTGACGGTCGTGGCGCTTAAGGGCAACACCTTCAGCGCCGACGTCTCGGACGAGACGCTAAAACTTACGACCCTTGGCTCGGCCGGGCCCGGAGAGAGGGTGAACCTCGAGCTGGCCCTGACACTTTCAAAGCCGCTCGGAGGGCATATCGTAACCGGCCACGTGGACTGCGTGGGCACGGTCGAGAGAAAGGCAGAAAAGGGGGAGAACCTCGACATAGAGGTTAGCGTCCCCCGGGAGTTTCTGCCGCAGCTCGTCCGGAAAGGCTCGGTTGCGATGGACGGCATAAGCCTCACCGTGGCCGTGCTTACGGATAAGGGTTTTAGAACCGTCATCATCCCGCACACCATCGAGAACACCACGCTCTCCGAGAAGCGTGCGGGTACAAAGGTGAATATAGAGACCGATATAATAGGCAAGTACGTCGAGCGGGTCCTTAAAGGGGGCGGAGGCGGCGGAAAAAACATAACCGAGGGCTTCCTTAAGGAGCACGGGTTCATAGGATGAGACCGGGGAGGAGAGTAAAGAGATGTCTGTAAAGAGGATAGAAGCGGCATTAGAGGATATAAGGGCGGGCAGGATGGTAGTCGTCGTCGATGACGAGGACAGGGAGAACGAGGGCGACCTCTGCATGGCCGCCGAGCTCATTACCCCGGAGGCCGTGAACTTCATGGCAAAGGAGGCCAGGGGGCTTATCTGCCTGACGCTTACCGAAGACAGGGCCGACGAACTCGGGCTCAAGCCGATGGTCGACGACAACACCTCTCTATTCAGGACCGCCTTTACCGTCTCCGTGGACGCGAGGCACGGCGTTACCACGGGCATATCCGCTGGCGACAGGGCCGTCACCATACGGGCGGCTGTCGCCGACGACGCGAAGCCCGACGACCTCGTCCGGCCGGGCCATATATTCCCGCTCCGGGCCAGGAAGGGTGGGGTGCTGGTGAGGACCGGCCAGACGGAGGGCTCGGTAGACCTCGCCCGGCTCGCCGGGTTGAAGCCCGCGGGCGTTATATGCGAGATCATGAAGGACGACGGCACCATGGCCAGGATGCCGGACCTCGAGAGGTTCGCCGGCAAGTACGACCTGAAGATAGTAACTATCGCCGACATAATAGAGTACAGGCTCAAGAAGGATCGGCTCGTCGAGAGGGAGGCCGAGGCAAGTCTGCCCAGCCGTTTCGGGGGCGAGTTCCGGGCTATAGCCTATACCAACCAGGTGGACTTCCACGAGCACCTGGCAATCGTAAAGGGCGAAATAAAAGAGGACGAGGCCGTGCTCGTGAGGGTGCACTCGGAGTGCCTTACCGGAGACGTATTCGGCTCGGAGCGCTGCGACTGCGGCGAGCAATTGAAGGGCGCCATGAAGATGATAGAGGCCGAGGGAAAGGGAGTGCTCCTCTACATGCACCAGGAGGGCAGAGGCATAGGGCTCGTCAACAAGCTCAAGGCCTACTCCATACAGGACGAGGGTTTTGACACCGTGGAGGCCAACGAGAGGCTCGGCTTCGATGCCGACCTCCGCGATTACGGCATCGGGGCCCAGATACTCCTGGACCTCGGCGTCGGGAAGATGAGGCTCATGACCAACAACCCCAAGAAGATAAAGGGGCTTGAGGGATACGGGCTCGACATCGTGGAGAGGGTTCCCATAGAGTCCTCCCCGCACGTGAAGAACGTCGAGTACCTGAGGGTCAAGAAAGAGAAGATGGGACACATCCTGACCAAGCTCGATATACCCGAGGCGCGGGATGCACAGCGGGCTCAAAAGAAATAAGGAAATAGGGAGGTCATATGCCGAAGACGTTCGAAGGTAACCTTTCCGCCAAAGGGCTTAAGATGGCGGTAGTGGTGTCACGGTTCAACGACTTTATAAGCGACAGGCTCCTCTCCGGCGCCCTGGACACGCTCACGCGGAGCGGGGCCGGCGACGGCGACATAGACGTGGTGAAGGTGCCTGGCTCCTTCGAGATGCCGCTTGTGGCCAGAAAGCTCTCCGGCAAGAATTACGACGCGATAATCTGCCTCGGCGCCATAATCCGGGGCTCCACCCCGCACTTCGATTACGTAGCCTCGGAGACGGCCAAGGGGCTCGCGAGGGTCTCGCTCGACGGCGGCGTGCCCGTAGCGTTCGGCGTTATAACCGCCGACACGCTCGAGCAGGCGATAGAGAGGGCGGGCACCAAGAGCGGCAACAAGGGAAGTGCCGCGGCCCTTACGGCGATAGAGATGGCCAACCTCTTGAAGACGATCGGCAAGGGGAAGAGGGCGTAGCCGCAAGCCGGGCGTTGCGGAACAGAGCCTTCGGAGAGAGAGACGTGCACGAGAGACGAAAGGCGAGAGAGGCGGCGCTCCAGGCGCTCTACCAGGCCGAGATGGCCGACGGCGAAACCGCCGAGGTGCTCGCCTCGGTCACCGAAAAGTTCCGCCTGACCCCCGAAGCCCTTAAGTACTGCGAGGCCGTCGTCTTCGGCGTGACGGACAATATTGAAGAGATAGACCGGCTCATCGAAGAGTACTCGGAGAAATGGGCGCTCAAGAGGATGCCCGTTGTCGACAGGAACGTCCTGAGGGTCGGGGTGTACGAACTTCGCCACTGTCCCGACACCCCCTACAAGGTGGTCATAGACGAGGCCGTGGAACTGGCGAAGAGGTACGGCTCCGAGGAGTCTGGTGCCTTCGTAAACGGCATACTCGACCACGCGGCGAAAGAGGCCGCTTCGAAGAAGGCCGTTTAGGCTCCGGGGGAATAGATAACTCTTAATCGCGCGGCTTTTAAAGGCCGCATATTTTTTGTGGAGGGAACCGCTTGAAGATACCCGTTCTTGACCTCTCCGGGCAATACCGCCAGGTAAGGCGCGAGGTGTTGCGGGAAATAGAGAAGGTTTGCGACTCGCAGAGGTTCGTGCTGGGCCCGAACGTCTCCGCGCTCGAAACCGAGATCGCATCCTACTCGGGCGCCCGGTACGGTGTCGGGTGCGGCTCGGGCACGGACGCGCTCATCCTGGCACTCATGGCCTCGGGCGTCGGCCCCGGCGACGGGGTCGTAACCACACCCTATACGTTCTTCTCGACCGCCGGCGCCATCTCGCTGCTCGGTGCCAGACCGGTATTCGTGGATATAGACCCCGCCACCTACAATATAGACCCGGATGGGATTCGTGCCTGCTTGAAGAGGAAAAGCAAGGGAGTCAAGGCCGTAATCCCGGTCCACCTCTACGGCCAGACGGCGGAGATGGACCCTATTAAAAAAACCGCCCGCAGGTACGGACTCAAGGTTATCGAGGACGCGGCCCAGGCCATAGGCGCGGAGTACAGGGGCAGGAGGGCCGGCTCCATCGGGGACGTGGGGTGCTTTTCCTTCTACCCGTCGAAGAACCTCGGCGGCTTCGGCGACGGCGGGATGCTTACCACGGGCAGTAAGAAAACCGCCGAAACCTTGAGGATGCTCAGGGTCCACGGCAGCAACAGGCGCTACTACCATACGCTCATCGGCACCAACGCGAGGCTCGACGAGATGCAGGCCGCGGTCCTGAGGGTCAAGTTCAGATACCTCGAGGGCTGGACCGGGGGCAGGATAAAGAAGGCCGCGAGGTACGACGCCCTTTTCAAAAAGGCGGGACTTTCGGAGTTCGTTACGCTCCCGGTCATTACCGAAGGCAACCGCTCGGTCTTCAACCAGTACGTGCTGCGCGTTAAGAAGAGAAACCGCCTGAGGGAACACCTGTCGAAAAAAGGCGTATCGACCGAGGTATACTACCCCGTGCCGCTGCACCTCCAGAAGAGTTTTAGCTCGCTCGGTTATAAAAAAGGGGACTTCCCCGAGTCCGAGAGGGCCGCCCGGGAGACCGTGGCGCTGCCCATGTACCCGGAGCTTAAGGACTCGGAGATAAAGTACGTCGTAGCGGCCATAGCCGGATTCTATTCGAAGGGAGGGGGACGCAGGTGAGAATACTCGTTACAGGAGGGGCCGGCTTCATAGGCTCGCACCTCTCGGAGAGGCTCCTTAAGGACGGCCACGAGGTCCTCTGCCTCGATAACTTCTTTACCGGGCGAAGGGAGAACGTAGCCCACCTCATGGAGGATCCCCGGTTCGAGCTGATACGCCACGACATCACCGTCCCGATACTCCTGGAGGTCGACCGCATATACAACCTCGCCTGTCCGGCCTCGCCGGTCCATTACCAGTACAACCCGGTTAAGACCATAAAGACCAACGTCGTGGGCGCGCTCAATATGCTCGGGCTCGCGAAGAGGGTCAGGGCCAGGCTGCTCCAGGCCTCCACCTCCGAGGTCTACGGCGACCCCGAGTTGCACCCACAGCCCGAGAGCTACTGGGGGAACGTAAACCCCATAGGGCCGAGGGCCTGCTACGACGAGGGCAAGAGGTGCGCGGAGTCTCTTATGTTCGCCTACCACAGGCAGAACGGGGTGGACATAAGGGTGATCAGGATATTCAACACCTACGGCCCGAGGATGCTCGAGAACGACGGCAGGGTGGTCAGTAACTTCGTCGTGCAGGCCTTGAAGGGCGAGGAGATTACCGTCTTCGGCGACGGCGGCCAGACGCGCTCTTTCTGCTATATCGACGACATGGTCGACGGCATGGTCGCTATGATGGATAAAGAAGGGGATTTTCCCGGCCCCGTTAACCTCGGGAACCCCGAGGAGACCTCCGTAATGGATCTCGCCAAGTTGGTGAAGGAGCTTATTGGCAGCGACTCGAAGATAGTCGGGAAAAAACTTCCCCAGGACGACCCTACCAGGCGGCGGCCCGACATAAGCCTCGCGAAAAAGGAGCTCGGCTGGAGCCCCTCGACCCCGCTTAAGGACGGCCTTCTCCGCACCATCGAGTATTTCAGCTCCAGGATAAAAAAAGGGACGCCAACGGGCTGACGCGCACGGCGCAAAAAAAACCGGTTGGCCTGCCTGGCGCTAACCGGTTTTCTTACGGGATGAGGCGGGAGCCTCTGTTTTTTTTCCTTCAGGCCTCAGGCTGCTTTCCTACCTCTCTTCTTCTCTTCCTCCACCTCAACGGTCACCTTTTTGGGCAGTGCCGCCGCCTCCGCCGGCATGGTGATCTCAAGGACGCCGTGGTTGTAAGAGGCGTGGACCTTGTCCACGTTCACGCCCTCCGGCAGAGTCATACTCCTCTCGAAAGAGCCGTAAGAGGTCTCCCGGAAGAGGTACTCGCCGGTCGTCTCCTCTTTCTCGGCCTTCCGCTCGCCTTTTATGGTGAGCTTGTCGCCGGATATGGAGATATCCACGTCCTTGGGGTCGATACCGGGCAGATCGGCATGAACTACCAACTCCTCCCCCTTGATGTAACTCTCAAAGGCGGGATACCACTCGCCTTTAAAGAGCACCGGGGCTATGGAGCCGACCGTCCTTTTGAAGAACTCGTCCATCTCCTTGTGGATGGTGGAGAGCTCGGTAAAGGGGTCCCATTTCTTGAGCGTTAGCATCTCTATCACCTCCCTTAAGGCTTTCACCTCATCCCGCACTCGGCAACCCGAGTACCTATTTATAGTATATGACCGGAGTAGCGCCGTGTCAAGTCGAGAGGGCGATTCGGGAGGCTGAAAAGTGTAGGTTAAATAGTCGGTTACGGGGGGGAACGGGTGCGGCTAATAGGGCTTCACCGCCACTGAGGTAACCGTGTTTTTGCCCTTGTCCTTGGATTCGTACATCACCTTGTCGGCCTGCTTCAAGAGGGTCTCCTGCGCCCCCCTTACCTCGTCCAGCGTGGCGGTTTCAAGACCCAGGGCCGCGACCCCGAAGCTGGCCGTTATGAGCCCTTTTATATTGAGCGGCCTTCCGTATCCCGGGACCTTGTGCGCGAGGAAGACGTGGCCTTCTATGGTCTTCCTTAAGTCCTCCGCGAACCCTTCTGCGGCCTCAAGGTCTACCCCGGGAAGGACGATCGCGAACTCGTCACCGCCGTACCTGACCGCCACGAACTTCGTGCCTTCGATAATGTCCTTTATGATCGAGCCCAGTTCCCGGAGGAGCTCGCTGCCGGCAAGGTGCCCGTGCGTGTCGTTTACCTCCTTGAACCTGTCGAGGTCGAAGTAGACGAAGCTAAGGTTTTTGTTCTCTCGCAGGGAGGGTACGACGGCTTTTGCCATGTTATAGAAGAGGAACCTGTCGTTGTGGAGCCCGGTCAGGTTGTCTATTATGGACAACTCCTCGAACCTCTTGGCGTCGAGCGAGTTCTGTATGAGCGTGGAGGTATACCCGGCGAATATCTCCAGAAGCGTCAGGTCCCTGGGGGCATAGTTGGTCCCGTCCAGCCTGTTTATAAGCTCTATTACGCCTATAGTCACACCGCGTATCCTTATGGGCGCGCAGACTATGGACTTGGTGCTGAAGTTGGTCTTCTTGTCTATCCCGTCGTAGAAGAAGCTGTCGTCCTTTACGCGTTCGCTTATGTACGGCGTGCCGCGCCGGTACGTCTTGCCGACTATGCCGACGGCTGCAGGTATGGCCGTTCCGGTGATGGGGGCGGAGCCCTCTCCGAAGCAGGCGACGAAGTAGAGCCGCCCCGGTTTCTTCTTACGCTTGTCCAGTACCGGGTCGTCCAGTAGTATGGAGCCGGACTCAGAGGGGACGAACTCGTTGGCCCATCCGAGGACAGACTTTATCGTTCCGGTCAGGTCCACCTCTTCGCCGTCGTGCCCGGCCATCCGCTTCCTCTTGAGCACCCTGTCGAGGACCGATTTTTCCGCGATGTTTATATGCATTGGCTCTTATCCTTAGTTCCCCTTCCCCAAAAATATTAATATACTTCACTTGTACGGCCTATGGCAAGTCTATTCAGGGTCTCGGCAGCGTAGCACGGCAGCACGGCACGGCTTGAATCCTCTGGACTTTTACGGGTATACGGGATATTTTGTTTTTTATGCCGTGCATTATAGGGACAGCCGGACACGTAGACCACGGGAAGACCGCCCTAGTCAAGGCGCTTACTGGCATCGACACCGACAGGCTCAGGGAGGAGAAGCGGCGGGGGGTCTCGATAGAGCTCGGGTTCGCGCGTCTTACCCTCCCGGGCGGCCTCGACGCCGCGCTTGTGGACGTGCCGGGCCACGAGCGCTTCATAAGGAATATGCTTGCCGGGGTGACCGGCATAGACATGGTGCTCTTCTGCGTTGCGGCGGACGACGGGGTTATGCCGCAGACGAGGGAGCACCTGGAAATAGTCCACCTCCTCGGGGTCGAAAGGGGTGTCTTTGTCATAACCAAGACGGACCTCGTAACGCCGGAGAGGGTTAAGGAAGTAGCCGGGGATATACGGGCGCTCTTAAGCCCTACGGTGCTGAAGGGCTCCCGGGTGGTGGCCGTCTCAACGGCTACGGGCGAGGGGATCGATGAACTCAAGGGACAGCTCTCGGATATGGTAGAGGGGGCGGAGGGGGGCGAGCGTTCCGGGCCGTCCGCTTTCTTCAGGCTGCCGATAGACCGTTCGTTCTCCATAAAGGGGTTCGGTACGGTCGTTACCGG
>JAZGJJ010000025.1 GCA_036482575.1 Thermodesulfobacteriota bacterium | reverse complement strand
TGGGCGAGGGGGGCAAGAGATACTCCTCCCGGCCATAGAGGACGTCATCCTGAAGGTGGACGTCGAAGCCAAGAGGCTCACCGTGCGCCTTATCGAAGGACTCCTCCCGGAGGAAGAGTAAACGGTTATCGGTGGCCGGTCTTCTGTAGCGTTAGCAGCATGTATTGCGTTCGATAGTTTCTAAATTTAAAACACCATCATGGTGATGAAGTTCGATATACTTACTCTCTTTCCCGGCTTCTTCGACTCTCCCCTCGGGGAGAGCGTTACGGGCAAGGCGATAGAGAGAGGCCTCATAGAGGTCCGCACCCATAACATAAGGGATTTCGCCACCGACAAGCACAAGACCACCGACGACACTCCCTACGGAGGCGGGGCCGGGATGGTCATGAAGCCCGGCCCGGTGGTAAGTGCCATAGAGAGTCTTAGCGAGGGGGCCGGCGCGGGGGGTGGCGAGGGTGCAAAAGGGGGAAAGGCGCGGGCGGCGATCGTAATACTGACCACCCCTCAGGGCGTACCCTTCGACAACAAAAGGGCGAAGGAACTCTCGGGAGCCGAACGGCTCATAATAGTCTGCGGCAGGTACGAGGGAGTGGACGAGAGGATAAGGGAGTTCGCGGACCTGGAGATCTCCATAGGCGATTACGTTCTTACGGGCGGCGAGATAGCCGCACTCGCGATAGTCGATGCCGTGTCGAGGTTCGTACCCGGGGTCCTCGGTGACGATACCTCGGCCGAAACAGACTCATTCTCCGAGGGGCTGCTCGAGTACCCGCAGTACACAAGGCCCGAGGAGTTCAGGGGAAGGAAGGTCCCGCCGGTCCTGCTCTCGGGGAACCACGGGGAGATAGAGAAGTGGAGGAGAAAGGAGGCGGTGAAGCGTACCGCCGGGGTAAGGCCGGACCTTCTCGACAAGGCCGAGCTTACCGAAGAGGAGAGGGAGTTCATAGAGGAGCTTGGAGCAGGATAGGCGTAGTTCATTATACAGGAGGTTTTTATGGGGGCCATAGAGGACGTAGAAAAAGCGCAGTTGAGGACCGATATCCCGGAGTTAAGGCCCGGCGATACCGTTGTAGTGAAGGTTAAGATAAAGGAAGGCGAAAAGGCGCGGACCCAGGCGTTCGAGGGGACCGTCATAAGGAAGCGGGGCGGGGGGCTCAGGAGCACCTTCACCGTCAGGAAGGTCTCCTACGGCGTTGGGGTGGAGAGGATATTCCCGCTTCATTCGCCTTTCATAGAGTCCATTACGGTCAAGGGCAGCGGCAGGGTGAGGAGCGCGAAGCTCTATTACCTGAGAGAGCTCAAGGGCAAGGCGGCAAGGCTTAAGGCGAAGAGGTAGGGCCGTAAGGCCGACTGAGGGCACCCGGAGTTCCAATATCTCACTCCATGGACTCTTACGAGAAGCAGGCCCTGGCCGATGGTTACGGGATCGTGGCCGGCGTGGACGAGGCCGGACGAGGCCCGCTTGCCGGGCCCGTGGTCGCGGCCGCCGTTATATTCTCCCCGGGGCTTACCTCCTTCGGGATAAGGGACTCCAAAAAACTTAGCCCCGCCAGACGCGAACGCGTCGTCTTCGATATATTCAAAACCTCTCCGGCCGTGGGAGTCGGGGTGGTGTGGCCCGAGGAGGTGGACAGGATAAACATCCTCCGGGCCGCCTTGAAGGCCATGGGCGCGGCCGTTACTAAACTCTCTCCCGCCCCGGATATCCTGCTCGTAGACGGCCCCTATGCCGTAGACTCCATCCACATGCCGCAAAAACCCATAATCTCGGGAGACTCCCTTAGCGTCACCATAGCCGCGGCCTCTATAATCGCAAAGACCACCAGAGACAGGATCATGAGGGCCTACCACTCGCTCTACCCCGACTTCAACTTCGTGAAGAACAAGGGCTACGGAACCCCGGACCACATCTCGGCATTGAGGGCCGTCCCTCCTTCCCCCATCCACAGGAGGAGTTTTAGTTACGGGGGAGGGGGCGGAGGGGGGAGAGGGGGGAGAGGGCGATGATATTCAGGGGGCTCTTCGGCGGAACCTCGAAGCCGCCCGAAGGAAGGGATCTCGGAAAAAGGGGGGAGGACGAGGCCGCGAGGGTCTTGAAGAAAAACGGGTACAAGGTTATAGAGAGGAATTTCAGGTGCCGCCGGGGAGAGATAGACCTTATAGCGACGGACGGGGAGACCATAGTGTTCGTGGAGGTCAAGGCAAGGGGGCGGGGGAGTATCGGCTCGCCCGAGGAGGCCGTGGACTCCAGGAAGAGGGATAGGATAATAAAGGCCGCCAGGGAGTACCTTATGCGCTCGGGCCAATCTGACCGGCAGGTAAGGTTCGACGTGGTGAGCGTGGAGCCCGGAGATGGAAAAGATGGAAAAAAAAGTTTTAGGACCGAGATCATAAAGGACGCCTTTCAGACTGTCCGGTAGTGCCGCGTCGTTCCGTACCACTACTTAGCCATAAACCCTTGACATGAAATTGGCCAACTGGGATAATATTTTGGATATACGTCAAGTTCCGGAAAACAGTAACTTTTATTTGACGGCCGGGCTATAAAAGGGCGACCCCATGATCCAACTCTTCCATGTATTCAAGAATTACGAGAGCTCCGTACCCGCCCTTGAGGACGTAACGCTTAAGATAGGCAAGGGGGAGTTCGTATTCGTGACCGGCGCGAGCGGGGCCGGGAAGAGTACGCTCCTTAAGATAATGTTCGGGAGCGAGAGCCCCTCGGACGGCCAGATAATAATAGACGGCAGGAACTACTACAGGATACCACGGGCCGAGATACCGAGCCTCCGGAGAAGGATAGGCTTCGTGTTTCAGGATTTCAAGCTCCTGCCCAACAAGAGTGTTTTCGAAAACATAGCGATGGCCTTGAAGGTGATGGGGGTAGGGCCGGCGGAGGTCAAGAACAGGGTCCTTAAGAGTCTTTCCTACGTGAAACTCAGGCACAAGGCGAACTACAAGCCGCTCAGCCTCTCCGGAGGCGAGCAGCAGCGTATCGCGGTGGCCAGGGCGCTGGTGAAGGAGCCGGCCATACTGCTCGCCGACGAGCCCACCGGTAACCTCGACCCCGGCCTTGCCGTTGAGATAATGGACCTCTTCAAGGAGGTCAACAACCGTGGTACGACCGTTGTCGTGGCCACGCACGACAGGGGGCTGCTGGACAGGCTCCACAAGAGGATCATAGTGCTTGATAAGGGCAGGGTCTCGGACTGATGCGCGTTACGGCCGGACTTTTCTATACCGTCACGGACGCGGCCCGCAATATAAGGGAGAACCTCGCTACCGCGGTGCTGTCCTCCTTTACGGTGGGCTTCTCGCTGGCCATATTCGCCGTCTTCCTTATCGCCTTCATGAACCTCAACGCGGTGGTAGAGACCTGGGGGGACAGGACCCATATCGTGGCCTACATGAAAGACGGTACGGGCCAGAAGGAGACGGGTAAGCTCAGGGCCGAGTTGGAAGGCATGCCGGGGGTCAAGAGCTTCGAGTACGTCTCCAGGGACGATGCGCTCGGGGCCTTGAGGGAGGAGCTCAAGGGGCACGAGGGCATACTCGAGGGCGTGGACCTGGACCTCCTCCCGGCCTCGTTCGAGATAAGGCTCGAGGAGAGCCACAGAACCCCTCAGGGGGTAAAGGAAACGGTGGGGAAGCTAAAGGGGCTCCCTTCGGTCGGCGACGTACAGTACGGGACCGAGTGGGCCGAGAAGTTCACGGCCTTCCTCCGGTTTATCGAACTCGGTGCGTTGCTCGTGGGGGGCTTCCTCGCCGCGGCAACGCTCTTTATCATATCGAACACCATACGGCTTACGGTCTACGCGCGCAAGGACGAGATAGAGGTCTTGAGGCTCGTGGGCGCCACGGACGGTTTTATAAAAATACCTTTCCTTATCGAGGGGCTCGTGCAGGGCTTTTTCGGCGGGGTGCTGGCCACGGGGATGGTCTTCGCGGGCCGCTACGTGTTGACCGCCAACATGCCCCCGTACTTCGACTTCGTGCTCGAAACGCCGTTTAGCATACCGGTACTGTTCGCCATACTGGTCCTCTCCGGCGTCTTTATGGGGGCGGTGGGGAGTCTGGTCTGCCTGGGAAGGTTCCTGAGGGCATGAGGGTCGTTATGAGACGTCTTCCGGTCTTTTATCTTGCGGTTATCTGCCTCTTCCCCCTCCTCCCCCTCCTCCCCGCGGCGGCTTATGCCGAAAGCGAGAGGGAGTTGGTGAGGGAGGAGAAAAATCTCGAGGACATAAATAAGAAGCTCCGGGAGACCGAAAGCTCCGTAAAGGAGATGGCGAGGAAGGAGAAGAGCATCCTCGGGGAGATGGAGGTCATAAACAGGGACCTTGTAAAGAAAAAGGGGGCGCTCAGGAGGGTAAACGCCTCTTTAAAGAAGGCCAAGGGGAATATAGCCGAGACGGACGAGAACATAGCGGAGCTTACGCGCGAGAGGGAGGAGCTTTCGGAGCGGCTTACCCTGAGGCTCCGGGCCATGTACAAGATGCGCAAGGGAGGCGCCCTCGGGGTGCTCTTCGCGTCCGGCTCCTCCCGGGGGATGGGGGCGAGGCACAAGTACCTGACCATGATCATGGAGTCGGACTCGGCGCTGCTGGAGAAGAGCGCGGAGAACCTGAGGCGCCTTGAGGGAGAAAAGGAGCGTCTCGGGGAACTGCGGGAAGATCTCTCCTCGAAGATGAAGACGGCGAGTATTAAAAAAGGCGAGGCCGAGCGCACACGCAAGAAGAAAAAGAGGTTGCTGCGCGATATAAAGCGTAAGAAAGAGGGGCACCTCGAACTCATGGCGGAGCTCGAAGCCGCCCAGAAGAAGCTCGGCGAGCTTATAGAGGGATTGAAGACGGATGAGGGTTTCGGGGGCGTCACCGGCAAGTTCGCCTCCATGAAGGGCAGGCTCGACATGCCCGTCGGCGGGAAGGTAGTCTCTTTTTACGGCAAGGTAAAGCACCCCAGGTTCAAGACCGTCACCTTCAATAACGGCATCGTCATAGAGGCGCCCTTTGCCTCCGAGGTCAGGAGCGTCTATACGGGTAAGGTAGCGTACGTGGGCTGGCTCAAGGGGTACGGCCAGGTGATGATACTGGACCACGGGGGTGCCTTCTACACGCTCTTCGCGCACCTCCATAAGATGCTGAAGGAGCGCGGGGATACGGTGGAGACCGGCGAGGTGGTCGGGCTGGTGGGCGAGTCCGGGACGCACGAGGCCGCCGGACTCTACTTCGAAATACGGCAGAAAGGGGTCCCGAGAGACCCTATGGCATGGATGGCAAAGAAATGATATAATGTCGTATTGACAAAAGTACACTATAGGGGAGGTACGCAAGAAATGCATAAGAGATTGACCGGTCCTGGAGTTCTTATCGGCCTTGTTGTTACCCTGGCCCTGGCGTTGTCCCTGGTGACGATGTCCGGAAAGGTCGCAGCCGTTGCCAGCGAGGAGTACGAGAAACTGAGGATATTCGCCGACGTGGTGAGTATCGTCGAGGAGAGTTACACCGAGGAGGTGAAGGTCGAAGACCTCGTCTACGGCGCCATCAGGGGGATGCTGCGCGGGCTCGACCCCCACTCCTCTTTCATGACCGCGGCGGACTACAAGGAGATGCAGGTAGACACCAAGGGCTCTTTCGGCGGCATAGGCATCGAAATAGGGATAAGGGACCGCGCGCTTACCATAATCGCGCCCATAGAGGACACCCCCGGCGATAAGGCCGGTCTCAAGGCCAAAGACAAGATAGTCAGGATAGAGGACAAGTCCACTATGGATATGACCCTCGGCGACGCGGTAAAGCTCATGAGGGGGCCCAAGGGTGCCAAGATCACCATCTGGATAATGAGGGTGGGCTTCGAAGAGCCCAAGCCGTTCGAGATAATAAGGGACGTAATAAAGATAAAGAGCGTGAAGTTCAGGGACCTGGAAGACGGGTTCGGCTACGTGCGTATCACCCAGTTCCAGGAGAGGACCACCAAGGACCTCGAGAAGGCGCTCGTGGCTCTCGGCTCCAGGAAGGGTGAGCTCAAGGGGCTCGTGCTCGACTTGAGGAACAACCCCGGCGGGCTGCTGCCCCAGGCCGTGGACGTATCGGACAAGTTCATAAACTCCGGCCTCATCGTCTCCACAAAGGGCAGGACGCAGGGGCAGAACATGCGGTTTTCGGCCGAAAAGGACGGGACGCACTCGGGCTTCCCGATAGTGGTACTCGTAAACGGCGGCAGCGCTAGCGCCTCGGAGATCGTGGCCGGGGCCCTGCAGGACCATAAAAGGGCCGTCATCATGGGGAGCCAGACGTTCGGCAAGGGCTCGGTCCAGACCATAGTCCCGCTTTCCGACGGCTCGGCCGTGAGGCTTACCACCTCCAAATACTACACCCCTTCGGGCACGTCCATACAGGCAAAGGGTATCGAGCCCGACATAGTGATGGGCGAGGAGGTTAAGCTCCACATGAAGGAGAAGGACCTCGAAGGACACTTCGAAGGGGAGGATAAGGGGAAGGAAGGGGACAAAGAGCCGGCGAGGATCAGGATAAAGGAGACCATCGTGGAAGGGGTGGAAGGGGAGGAAGGGGAGGACGTCCAACTCCAGAAGGCGCTCAACTACCTGAAGAGCTGGTATCTCTTCAAGGGGACCATGAAGCAGTTCATGTAGTCCGGTCGTAAGTACATGGTACCCGTAAAGAACCCCGTCGTGCACGACGGGGTTCTTTATATGTACCCTGCGACATTTTTCTAAAATGGAGATGACAGGCAGCGGGAAAGAGACGCCGGGCGCCAGTGACGGTGCGACGTGTCCCGGCCCGGCCGGGCCGGCCGGGCCGGGAACAAGGCCGGAGACACGGATCGTTCGTCCCGCCACTCTTCCCGTAAGGTACGCCTGCGCCGCCTTTCTCCTTATAGCCTCGGCCTGCCTCCTTATCTACTCCAACACACTCCACAGCCCCTTCTTTTTCGACGATAAGCTCTACATCCTGGATAACCCCGGGATACGCAGCCTCGGGAACTTCCTGGACTTCTCCGGCACCAGGTACGTGGCCTTCCTCTCCTTCGCCGTGAACTACGCCGTTGGGGGATACGAACCCTTCGGGTACCATATCGTTAACGTCGCGGTCCACGTCATAAACGGTTTGCTGGTGTGGTGGCTCGTGCTTCTTACGTTCGGGACCCCGGCGGTGGAAAGGGCGGCGGCCGACCCGAGGCTCAAGTACTTCGCCGCCCTCGCGGCGGCCGTTATCTTCGTCTCCCATCCGGTCCAGACCCAGGCCGTCACGTATATAACCCAACGCTTCGCCACGCTCGCCACGCTCTTCTACCTCCTCTCCCTCACCCTCTTTATAAAGTGGAGGCTTTCCCCGGAGTTGAAGGGCCGGACCGTTTTATACCTCCTCTCGCTCCTCTCCGTCGTTCTGGCCATGAAGACAAAGGAGATAAGCTTTACCCTGCCGGTTATGATAGTGCTTTATGAGGTTATGTTTTTCGATTCTTTCTTTAGCGGTCACGAACGACGGCCACGGACACGGTTCTTACCCCTCGTCCCGTTCCTCCTGACCATGGCCATAATCCCGCTTAATATTTTCGGGCCGGAACTCGGCATAGACGAGGGCGGCTCCGGCATCGCGGAGGAGGCAAGGAGGCTGGACGTGATGCGCCTTACGACGCTCTCCCGGCACGATTACGTCATAACCCAGGTAAGGGTCATAGCCACATACGTAAGGCTTCTCTTCCTGCCCGTAAACCAGAACTTCGACTACGACTACCCCGTCTACACCTCCCCCTTCGAGCCTGCGGTGTTTTTGTCGTTCCTCTTCCTTTTTTTCCTTTTTACTTTTGCCTTTTACCTTTTCTTGCGGTCACGAAAGACGAATAACGGCTACGGCCTTCTAGCCTCCTTCGGTATCCTGTGGTTCTTCATAACCCTGTCGGTGGAGTCGGGCGCGGTGGTTCTCTGGAACGTCATCTTCGAGCACAGGCTCTACCTCCCGAGCGTGGGGGTAGTACTTGCCCTCTCGGCCGGCGTCTTTTACGTCTTCGATTATCTGAAGCCCATGAATCTCATGGCCGCGGCCGTGGTTTTACTGCTCGTTACGGCATTGCCGCTTTCATACGCCTCTTACCGGCGTAACGGCGTCTGGAAGGACTCGGTTACCCTCTGGACGGACGTGGTCGGGAAGAGTCCCGATAAGGCGAGGGGCCATAATAACCTCGGCAGGGCGTACCAGCTTGCCGGGCGGTCGGATGAC
>JAZGJJ010000024.1 GCA_036482575.1 Thermodesulfobacteriota bacterium | reverse complement strand
AGAGAACTCACGATCTGGAAAAACTCTTGAACGAGGAGGAACGCGCCGAAGAGATGGCCCGGATGAGGGTCGAGGAACTTAAGAGGAGCGAGGAGCGGCTCTCCTTCGACGTCGAAGACCTCACCCGGCAGAAGGGCCGCATCGAGGAAGAGATGGAAACCCTCAGGGCCGCGGCCTCCGAGATGGAAGGGAAAGTCGAAGAGGAGCGCACGAGGCTCTCCGAATGCGAGGGCACCACGGCGGGCCTTCTCGAAGAGCTTAACGATAAGGACTCACGCCGCAGGGCCGCGGAGGCTACGGCCCTTGAGGCCATGACCGCCGTCTCGGACATAAAGCACTCCATCCAGGCGCTCCTGAAGGAAGAGGAGCTTCTGAGGGAAAGAGAGGCTAAGGCCTGGGCCGAGCTCGATGAGGCGGAAGCGGAGCTCAAGACGAAGGAAGGCCCCATCGAAGGCCTTAAGGCCGAGATGGAAAACGCCGGAGGGAAGCGCGAGGCGGCCGAAGCCGAGTTCGCCGGGGCCGCCGAGAAGCTCGCCGGACTGGAAAACGCGCTTCTGCTCAAGACCGCCGAGAGGAAGGCCCTCGATGAAGAACGGGCCGCCAAGAGCGCGAGGCTCGAGGCGCTCGAGGAGATGGGCTCCGGCCTGAACGGCTCGAAGGAGGGCATCACGGCCGTCATGAAGTCCGGGAGGGAGGGAGGCATGCACGGGCTCCTGGCCGACGTCATGGAGGCCTCCCCGGGCTACGAGAGGGCCGTGGAGGCCGTGCTCGGAGAGAGGCTCCAGTACGTCATAGTGGAGAGCCAGAAGGAAGGGGTGGAGGCCATAGAGTACCTGAACGTCCACGCCTCGGGCCGCGGGAGCTTCGTCCCATTGAAGGACACCAGGCCGCCGCGCTATCATGCCGGCTCGCCCTCCTACGACACCCCGCCCTCGGGCACCAGGGCGCTCATAAACGAAGTGTCCGTAAAGGAAGAGTACCGCGCGGTAGTTAACTACCTCATGGGAGACGTGCTCCTGGTCGACGACATGACGAGTGCCATGGCGATATGGCAGAGGAACGGCATCTCCAGCACGCTCGTAACCCCGAAGGGCGAGATGATAGACCCCCAGGGGATAATAACCGGCGGGCACACCAACGGCTCCGACGGCGGAGTGCTCCAGACAAAACGCGAGATAAGGGAGCTCTGGGAGGCGCTCCCCGTCTTAACCCAAAACCTCTCGGCCCTTGAAGAGGCGCTGAAGGAGATGCAGCTCTCTACACTCTCCACCAGGGAACTGCTCGACACGTCCAAGGAGAGGCTGCACACCGAAGAGCTGGAGCGGGTCAACCTCGACGGCAGGCTGAAGGTATACGAGGAAGAGATTTCGAGGTTCGCCTTACGGAGGAACGCGCTCACCTCGGAGATAGAGTCCGCCGGTGAGGGTTTGACGAATGCCGCGGCGAGGAAGGCCGGGCTTTCGGCCGAGAGGGAGTCGATCGAGGCGGGGTTGGAAAAGACGGAAAAGGAGGCCGCCGCGCTGGCCGGGGAGGTAAGAGAGCTCGGCGTCAAGAAGGAGTCGCTCGCCCACACCATGACGGAGATAAAGGTGGCCCTTGCCTCGGCCGAGGGGCGCCGTGAACATTTAAGCGGGCAACTCGCTGAAAAAGAGCGCCTCACCGAAGATACCGCGGGAAGGCTCACCTCCAAAAAAGAGGAGATAGAGACGGGGCGCCTTGAGACGACGGCCAGGACGGAAGAGGCCTCGGCCCACAAGGCGAAGGTCGAGGAGTTGCTCGAGAGGAAAGACTCCATAAGGAAGGACGAGATACTCAAGGAAGAAGCCCTCACCGGGCTCTCCGTAACCAGGGCCGAACTCGAAAGGGAGGTCAAGGCCCTTACCGGTGAGCTCTCCGGGGCGCAGGAGCTTAAGGGCCGCTCGGAGCTGGAGCTTAAGGAGATAGAGCTCGGCACCAACCACCTGAAGGAGAGGATAATCGAGAAGTACGGGACCGAGATCGACCGCTACGAGCCGGGAGAAGAGCTTAAGGGCGAGGAGTTCTCGTCCCTGGAGGAGAGAGCCGAGGAGTTGAGGAAGAAGGTGGGCGCCATGGGCGAGGTGAGCCTCTCCGCGCTCGAGGAGTACGGGGAGCTCGAGGAGAGACACCGCTTCCTCGTCGAGCAGCAGGAAGACCTTATGAAGGCCGTGGAGAGCCTGCAGGCGGCCATAACGAGGATAAACCGCACCACGCGGGAGAAGTTCAGGAAGACCTTCGAGGAGATAAACGGGAAGTTCAAGGAGACCTTCCCGAAACTCTTCTGCGGAGGCAAGGCCGAGCTGAGACTCACCGGCGACGGGGACGTGCTGGAGAGCGGCATAGAGATAGTGGCCCAGCCTCCGGGGAAAAGGCTTCAGGGCATAAACCTCTTTTCCGGAGGCGAGAAGGCGCTAACGGCCATCGCCCTCATATTCTCCATATTCCTCATAAAGCCGAGCCCCTTCTGCCTCCTCGACGAGGTGGACGCGCCGCTGGACGACGTCAATATAGACCGGTTCAACGGCTTCGTCAGGGAGATGTCCGACAAGAGCCAGTTCGTCCTTATAACGCACAACAAACGCACCATGGAGATGGTCGACACGCTCTTCGGCATAACCATGGAGGAGCCGGGGGTGTCGAAGACCGTCTCCGTCGTTATGTAGGGGCGGTGTCGGTCTTCAGGGCCATACTCACGGAGCTCGCGGAGAGGGCCGGCGCCACTGGCGCCATAATGCTCGACTGGGAGGGAGAAGCCGTGGACTCGTTCTCGGCCACTGACGATCTCGAACTCGCCGAGATAGGCGCCCACAAGGGGATCATCCTGAATATGCTCCGGGACGTCACCTCCCGCCAGGACGACGGCGGCGAGGTCGAGTCCGTGGGCATATCCACCACCGGCGCCAGGCTCGCCATAACCACCATCAAGGACGGCTACTACCTGCTCGTCACCTTGCACAGGGGCAGGCCGCTCGGCAGGGCCATCTTCGAATCGAAAAAAGCCATAGCGAAGATCAAAAAAGAAATGGGCTGAGCCCATGATGGGCTGAGGGCCGGAATAAAGAGGCCGGAACGACGGAAACTTTTATTCAAGGAACGGATCACGTGGACGAAAAACGCACTCATGCAAGAGAAGGTCTTTCCGAGCACATCACCTGCGAGCTAAGCTCGTGGAGGGGTAAGCTGGAGGCCTTTTTCGTGAAGGCCGTTAACGTCTCAAAGGACGGGGCCTGTATAGTGGCGGAGCGTACCCGCGAGCCGGGCAGCGTGGTGAGCCTCAAGGTCCCGTTCGAGGGCGCCGGGATCGGGATAAACTTCCCCGGCCTTGCCGAGGTCAGGTGGACGGCCCCGGCAGGGGAAGGCGGCGGGTTCAGGATGGGACTCAGGTTTCTGGCGTAGGGGGTTATCCGATACTGTTAAGATAAAGAAGGGGCGGGCCTTTGGCCCGCCCCTTCTTCCTTTATTATACCCTTTATACCCTCAGCAACTCTCGCCGGTGGGAAACAGGCTCTGGAGATACGATATGACGCTCCCGGCGTAGGCTATTAGCCCGTTGACCTCATCCCCGGCCACCACCTTCTTGCCCGTCTGAGCGTTTATCTCGTTTACGAAGGCCTCGATATGGCTTATGGCCGCGCAGACCTCACCCTTGTCGGCCGACTTCTCGGCATTCGCTATCTTCCGGAGCAGGCTATTACCAAGCTTCGGGGCTATGACCTCCGCGGCCACAAGCGCGTCGACCATGTCCTTGAGCCCGCTGAACCCGTCTATACAGCCGTCGTGGTCCGCGTCGAAGCTGGTCGGATTTTCATAGGGGCAGACGTCAACGCTGTCAAAGAGGTCGTCGCCGTCGCTGTCATCGCATACGTCTCCTATGCCGTCATCGTCCATATCGACCTGGTCGGCATTAGGTGTTGCCGGACAGTTATCGGCGTCGTCAGAGACACCGTCGCCGTCCTGGTCCTTGGGCTGGCTGTACTTTATAGTGGCATAGTCGTATCCGGTGCTCTCGTCGTAGCTGGTCCCCGTGACATGGACGTTGCCCGAGCCGTCCACGGCCAGGGCATGGGCGGCATCATAGTAGTCCCCCGGCCCCGGCCCGTCGTAGCGGGAGACCCACAGTTCATCGCCGGTGTTGGGGTCGTACTTTACCGTAGCATAGTCATATCCGTCGTTTCTGGTGACGCCGCCGGTGCCGGAGCTGCGCCCCGTGACATAGACGTTGCCCGCGCCGTCCAGGGCCATGGCACTGGCGGTATCGGGGTAGCCCCCCGGCCCGTCGTAGCGGGAGACCCACTGCTGCGTGCCATTGGGAGCGTACTTGATAGTGGTATAGTCGCCGTAGCTGGTCCCGGTGACATAGATGCTGCCCGCGCCGTCCACGGCCAGGGCCGAAGCAGACCCTCTGTAGCGGACGACCCACTGCGCAACGCCGTAGTCGGCATCGTACTTGATCGTGGTATAGTCTCCGTAGCTGCGCCCCGTGACATAGACGCTGCCAGCGCCGTCCACGGCCAGGGCCGAAGCAGACCCTTTGCGGTAGCGGGCGACCCACAGCTGCGTGCCGTCGGCGGCAGCGTACTTGACCGTGGCATAGTTATATACGGTGCCGTCGTAGCTCTCCCCGGTGACATAGACGTCGCCCGCGCTATCCACGGCCAGGGCATAGGCGGAATCAAAGTAACTTCCCAGCCCGGTGTAGCGGGCGACCCACAGTTCCGTGCCGGTGTTGGCATCGTACTTGACCGTGGCATAGTCATATCCGGTCATATAACCTATGCCGTAGCTCTTCCCGGTGACATAGACGTTGCCCGCGCTATCCACGGCCAGGGCATAGGCGACATCCCACCCGTTTCCCGGCCCGTTGTAGCGGGCGACCCATAGTTCCGTGCCGTCGGCATCATACTTGATTGTGGCGTAATCCCTCATGGTGCCCTCGCCGTAGCTCTCCCCGGTGACATAGACGTTGCCCGCGCTATCCACGGCCAGGGCATAGGCATATTCCTGTGAATAATTCCCGGGCCCGTCGTAGCGGGCCTCCCATAGCTTGATGCCGTCGGCATCGTACTTGACCGTGGCATAGTCGCTATCGGTATCGCTGTAGCTATACCCCGTAACATAGACGTTGCCCTCGCCGTCCACGGCCATGGCATAGGCGGCATCCGAGGAGTTCCCCGACCCGTTGTAGCGGACGGCCCACTCCTCCGTAACCGTGGCCGCGGACGCCCCCCCAGGAAGAGCCCCACATAACAATAAAACGACTGCCCCTGATATCGCGGTAAGGGCCTTGTCAACGAGCTTTTGATCTATGCCGTTCATATAGTATAGGGCCTCCTTTTAAGGATATACACCTCCTATATAGCATGAATCCCCACCCCTGTCTATCCCCCAAAAGTGGGGATTTTTAAACCATAACCTTTATCACCATCTTTACCCAGAACCTTCCAGTTTTCCCCCATTTTTCGCGAGTCCGAAACTACTCCAAATAAGAAAGGCCGTGGGGCCGGCTTTGAAGCCGGCCCCACGGCCTTATCGGACTATATCGTATGACCCGGGGCCCTACGCTAAAAACCTGAGCCCCATCCTGAAGCCGCCGCCTTCCCCTGCCGGGGCCGTCCACCTGACCTCGGCAAGACCGGGGAAGTTGACCCCGGCGCCTTCGAACGGGACCCTGAGGCTCACCACGCTGCCCGGTTTGTGGTGACGCTCCGCTACTATACAGGCCCCGTCCTTTGAGACGTTAACGGCCTTCACGAAAAAGGCCTCCACCTTTCCCCTCCACGAGCTTAGCTCGCAGGTGATGTGCTCGGAAAGACCTTCTCTTATATGAGTGCGTTTTTCTTCCACCTGTTCCTTTTCTTAAATAAAAGTTTCCGGCGCTCCGGCCTCTTTATTTCATCCCTCAGCAACTCCGACCCGCGGAAAGCAACTTCCGAACTGTTACCTGGGAGTGCTGTCGATAACCTCCCCGGCAACGAGCAGGTTTACGCTGTCCGGTAAGGCGACGGACCCGTCGCCCTCCCCCTGGCTGTATTTGACCGTGGCATAGCCAAACCCGCTTTTGGGGGAGTAGCTCCCCCCCGTGACATAGACGTTGTCCGCGCTATCCACGGCCATGCCATATACAAAATCACCATAGCCGCCGTCATACGTCATAACCCATGCCAGGTCCAGTTCCCCCTGTGCGTTGCAATCCCTGTTGTATCTTACCGTGACGTAATCACGGTTGTCTCCACCGGCGGTAGAAGCCGCAACGTATATATTCCCCGACTGGTCAACGGCCTGGTGTTTATCAAAATCGTGTATTTCGAGCCCGGCATACCTCGCGTCGCACAGCATGGTCCCATCCACGGCGTCGTACTTCACCACGGTAAGATCACTGCCGAAAGAACTCTTATTCTTGCCTACCACATAAAGGTAGTCGCCCGAAGGGTCCATGGAAATTCCCATGGGTATGTCCCGGTATCCGTAATTGCCATAGTCATACGATACAGTCCACTGCTTATTGCCGTCAGTGTCGTACTTTATGATAAAGGTATCATTTTCTTCGTCTATGCCGGGGGACCAATATCCACTCACATAGACGTTGCCCGCCGAATCCAGTTCCATGACATTAGGGTAGCTGTTGGGGCTGAGAGGCGTTTCGTTATGCCACAGAAGCTCCCCGCCGGCATTATATTTTAACGTGACGGAGTAGTATTCGCTGGGATCGATGTCCGGACCGACCACGTCCGTCCCCGAACCCAGCACGTATACGTTACCCGCGGAGTCTACCTGCAGACCCATGGTATTACCCCATTCGCAACCATCGTAGTATTGGGGCCAACCCGTGGCCACGGTCCCGTCTGGAAGGTATTTTGCGGCGAGGAAGTTGCCGTCGTCGGTCAACCCGGCTACGTACACGTTCTCCGAGGAGTCAACGGCAAAGCTCTGGAAACCGGAGCGGTCCCAGGCCCAATCGACGGTCCCGTCTGGAAGGTACTTTATTATATCGAGCCCGTTGCCCACCACGTAGACGTTGGCCGATGAATTGAGGACGATAGAGGAACCGTCCCGGGCGCCGGTATGCAGCCCGAACTGGTCCGGGAACTCGTTCCCGGCACTATCGTACTTTATCGTATAGATGCCTTCGTCACCATCCCCCGTCACATATATGTTGCCGGACGAATCCACGGCAATGCCCCGGGCTCCGTTCCCCTCGGCGGCGTCCCTTGCCACCCACTCCTCGGTAACATCCGCCGCATGGACTAAGGACGGGATAATAAGATAAAGTGCCGCGACAACGCAAAGAGGGAAAACAGTCCTCCAATTCCGGTCGCACCTCCCCGTTGAGATCGCTCCGGCCAGGGGCGGGCGGGCGGACTTTCGCCTCGTGCTTTTCATAAAGGCCTCCTTTTAAGTCGTAGCCGGCTCTTCGTCAAGCCGTTTGCTCGTCATCAAGCAGTTCGCTCGTCATCAAGCCGTCCCAGATGCGGTTATGCCGCGCGGAACGGGGCCTTGCACGCGTGTCCTCGCAGGGAAACCCGGTCATCAGGCCTCCCGTAACAGCCCGCGCTCCCGCCCGGACCTCGGACGTATGCCCGGGCGAAAGAAAAGACACGGAAGCACTTAAAGCTTTCTTGTCTGCGGGGAAAGAGCTTGAAAAAGCGGGGGCAGGTGAATGAACGATTAGTACTTAAAAAAGGAAGTAGTCCTCCAGTCTCCCTGCCCGGCCCATCCCAACTTCTTTCCGCCTTACGGTCAAGCTGTATCGGCCATGCCGGGCAGCTCGACTCTCCCACAAAGGGGAGATTGCACTCTGATATAACATAAAGCTCCCCCTTTGTCTATCCCCCAAAAGTGGGGATTTCAGGCGGCGAAGGGACCGATTTGGTATTTTTAGTGCTGTTTTTTATAGAAAAAGCTGGGTATGCTATGGATTCGGTATGATGTAAATACGGTGGACGGGGCGGCTTCCCGGAAAGGGCGGCAACTAACAGCAGCCACCATCCCCTCCCCCCTCATCGGGCTCGCAGGCCGCGCCCTCCACCTTGCCGTCCGTATCCACTACCGTAAATAGTCCTCTGTATGGAGCAGACGACAGCTTCTCGGCCGTGTCGGTGCATATCTCGACCGGCGTTCCGGCCGGGTACTCGTGCCCTTCGTCGTCATGGACCGACTTGAAGGGGCCGTGGTATATGGCGTACTGGCCCTTATAAAGGCATTCGGCTCCCTTATCGAACTTGTAACCCTTAAGCGTTATCGAATGAAAGCTCATGCCTTCTACTTCATGGTAGAGGTAGCGGCTCTCGACGTGCAGGCCGTAAAAGCCCGCCTTCCTCGACATATCGATGAAGTCGTCCTCCTTTAGCGCCCCGGATATGCACTCGCCCCATAGCTTCCTGTCGGCACGCATCTTCTCGGGGACCTCCTTTTCCGACACCACGTCCGAGATGCAGAAGCGGCCCTTGTGTCTCAGTATCCTGTAGACCTCCTCCATGACCTTCCCCTTATCGTGTGACAGGTTCACGACACAGTTGGATGTGACGAGGTCGATTGAGCCGTCTTCGACGGGTATCTCCTCCAAAAACCCTTTCTTGAACTCGACGTTGGAGAAACCGAGCTTTTCCGCGACCTCCCGCTCGGCCTCTTTCGCCTTCAGGAGCATGTCGTCGGTCATGTCCACCCCTATGACCCTCCCGGAACTCCCCACTTTTTTGGCGGCGATAAAGCAGTCTATCCCACCGCCGCTTCCGAGGTCCAGCACCGTCTCCCCCTCCCTTACCCCGGCCTCCCCTATGGGGCTGCCGCAGCCGTAAGATATATCGAGCACCTCTTTGGGGATGTGGGCCGTGTCCTCCTTGCTATAGCTCGTAGGGCAGCAGAGCGCGGGCATCTGCTCCCTCGCGGCGTCCCCGTAAAAGTCCCTTACCGAATCCCTTATCCGTCCGTCCATACAAAACACCTCCGCAATGATTTATTAAGGTATTAACGTTAAATGATTCTACCAGATACAGCCGTTTTTTCAAGCCCATTGGCAGGCCATCTGCGGCACCATGATGGTGTTTAAATTTAGAAACTATCGACCGTAGCACAGGGTGCTAACGTTATAAAGGGCCGCACACACGTTGCCAGTGCGGCAGCACCCCTTGACTTTTTGGTGATTTTTGGGTATCTATATAGTGTTTTGCCCCTATCCGGAGATAAATTTCGATGAAGCTACGAGGTCTCACACTCGGCATCCTCCCCCGGGTGGCCGGGGTGGTTACGGGGAACGTAGACGGGAGGACCGTCAAGAAGGCGCTCGCAAGCGGGGCGGACATCCTTGAACTGCGGGTGGATACCTTCAGGGACAGGGACCCGCAGAGGATAAAAGAGGCGATAAAGAAGCTCTCCGCGCGCGGCATCCCGCTCATCCTTACCGTAAGGAGCAAAAAAGAGGGCGGAAGGAACGACCTCAAGGACGCCGAAAGGCTCGCCCTCTTCAGCGCCCTTACCCCCGCAGTCCACGCCGTGGACATAGAGCTCGGCTCCGGGAGGATACTGAAGGACGTCGTGGCGTGCGCCCGGCGCCACAGGAAAAAAGTCATCGTCTCGTACCACGACTTCCGGTCCACCCCGGGGACCAAAGCCCTCTCGGAGAAGGTCCGGCGGGCCAGGGCCGCCGGCGCCGATATGGTAAAGGTCGCTACGCTGGCCAGGGGACAAGACGACCTCAAGAGACTTGCGGGGCTCCTCGTGGACTCCGACGACCTCATAGTCATCGCCATGGGCGGCTACGGGGTCGCATCCCGGATATTCTTCCCCATACTCGGCTCGCTCCTGACCTACGGGTCTATAATGGATACAACAGTGGATAAAACAATGCGTGCAACAACGGCTTCGACCGCGCCGGGCCAGCTTCCGGTAAGCACCATAAAGAAGGAACTGAAGGTCTTTGGGTTTTAAGGGGGCTTTTAAAAAACTTCCCACGGAGGAATAACAGAATGGCAATAAAGGTCGCAATAAACGGTTTCGGCAGGATAGGGAGGAACATCTTTCGGACCTGCCTGAACGACAGCGAGATAGAGATCGTGGTGATAAACGACCTCACCGACGCCAGGACTCTCGCGCACCTCTTGAAGTACGACTCGGTCTTCGGGCGGCTCGGCTGCCCGGTGGATGCCACCGACGACTCGCTCGTCGTATGCGAGAGGGAGGTAAAGATAACGAGCGAGCGCGACCCGGAGAAGCTCAAGTGGGGAGAGTTCGGGGTGGACGTCGTGCTCGAGTGCACCGGGCGCTTCACCAACTGCGAGGGAGGGCACTGCCACATAGACGCGGGCGCCAAAAAGGTCATAATATCGGCCCCGGCCAAGGGCGAAGACATAACGATCTGCATGGGAGTGAACCACGACAAATACGACCCGAAGAAGCACCGCACCATATCGAACGCCTCGTGCACGACCAACTGCCTGGCGCCCGTGGCAAAAGTGCTGCACGAGAGCTTCGGCATAAAGAAGGGCCTTATGACCACGGTCCATTCCTACACCAACGACCAGCACCTCCTCGACCTCCCTCACGCGGACCTGAGGAGGTCGCGTGCCGCCGCGATCTCGATGATACCCACGACCACCGGGGCCGCCAGGGCCGTCGGGCTGGTCCTCCCCGAACTCAAGGGGAAACTCGACGGCATGGCCATAAGGGTGCCCGTGCCTAACGTATCGGTGGTGGACCTCGTGGCCGAGCTCGAAAAGGACGCCACCGCCGAGGAGGTGAACGCCGCGCTCAAAGGGGCCGCCGACGGGAAGCTCAAGGGGATACTGGAGGTCTGCGAAGAGGAGTGCGTGTCCATAGACTTCAAGGGCGTCGGCGCCTCCTCCATAGTGGACGCCCCCTCGACAAAGGTTATCGGCGGGAACCTGGTCAAGCTGCTCTCCTGGTACGATAACGAGTGGGGCTTTTCCTGCAGGATGCGGGACCTCGTGAAGTTCCTGGCGGAGAAAGGCTTATAAAACGGAGGCTCACGCCGGACAAACGGTAATGATAAATGGAT
Source organism: Thermodesulfobacteriota bacterium (assembly GCA_036482575.1). Taxonomy (NCBI): domain Bacteria; kingdom Pseudomonadati; phylum Thermodesulfobacteriota; species Thermodesulfobacteriota bacterium. Next base: position 2,427 of record JAZGJJ010000024.1, on the reverse strand, counting down.
AAAGGAATAAAGTTCATAGACGACCTGGACATCCGGGGGAAGCGCATCCTCATGCGGACGGACTTAAACGTCCCGCTCGACGAGAAGGGCAACATCACCGAGGACACGCGGATAAGGGCGGTCCTCCCCACCATAAACTACGCGCTCGACGAGAAGGCCCGCGTGATACTGGCCTCGCACCTCGGGAGGCCCAAGGGTAAGAAGGTCCCGTCCATGAGCCTCGCTCCGGTGGCCAAGAGGCTCTCCCGGCTCCTCGATAAGGACGTCCGGCTCACCCCGGACTGCACGAGCAAGGAGACAAAGAAGATAGTGGCGGCCATGGCACCCGGCGACGTGGTGCTCCTCGAAAACCTCCGCTTCCATCCCGGGGAGGAAAAGAATGACGAGGGGTTCGGCGCCAAGCTCGGGGAGCTCGCGGACATCTACATAAACGACGCCTTCGCCACGGCCCATCGCGCGCACGCCTCCAACGTGGCCGTCACCGGGTACGTTAAGGAGTACGGGGCCGGCTTCCTCATGAAAAAAGAGCTTAACTACTTCGCACGGGCCATGGAAAACCCCATGCGGCCGCTCGTGGCCATAATAGGGGGAAAGAAGGTCTCGGACAAGATAGGCCTCCTGAAGAGCCTCTGCGAAAAGGCCGATAAGCTCATAATAGGCGGCGGAATGGCAATTACCTTCTACAAGGCCCTCGGCTTCGAAATGGGAAAATCCTTTATGGAAGAAGGGGCCCTCGACGAGGCGAAGCAAGTACTGAAGTACGCCCGGGCCAGGAAGATAAACCTCTACCTCCCCGTGGACTTCGTCGTGGCCGACAGGTTCTCCCCCTCGGCCGAGACAAAGGTCGTCACATACCAGGAGGTACCGAAGAGGTGGATGGCGCTCGACATAGGGCCCGCCACGGTCACGCTCTTCTCCGAGGCCATACAGAACGCGAAGACCATTATCTGGAACGGCCCGATGGGGGTCTTCGAGATGGACGCCTTCAGCCGGGGGACCTTCGCCATGGTCAGCAACGTCGCCAACACCTACGCCCTTACCATCGTCGGCGGGGGAGATACGGACGTGGCCATCCACCGCGCCGGGGAGTACGCCAAGATGAGCTACATATCGACGGGCGGCGGCGCCTTCCTCGAAATACTCCAGGGCAAGGACCTCCCGGGCATAGCGGCCCTGAGGCGGAAAACCCATTAGACCATGCGCACACCGCTAATGGCAGGCAACTGGAAGATGAACACCACCACCGGCGAGGGGGTGGAGCTCGTAATGGGGCTCAGGGATCTCATAAAAGGGGCCGCAGGAGGGGGGGGGCATGTGGAGGTGGTCGTGGCCCCCCCCTTCACCTCCCTCCACCACATAAAGTTCATCGCCGCGGACAGCCCCATAACTCTCGCCGCCCAGGACCTCTTCTGGGAAGAGAGCGGGGCCTACACCGGAGAGATATCGGCCGGGATGCTCACGGACGTCGGCTGCACCTACGTCATAGTGGGCCACTCCGAGAGGAGGCAGCTCTTCGGCGATACCGACGAGAGGGTGAACAAAAAGACCATGGCCGCGCTTAAGGGCGGGCTCAAGCCCATCGTGTGCGTGGGTGAAACCCTCGAAGAGAGGGAAGCGGGGAAGACACTCGAGGTGGTCACCTCGCAGGTCTCCAGGGCGCTCGAAGGCGTGAGCCCGGGGCTTATGAAGAAGGTGGTCATAGCCTACGAACCCGTATGGGCCATCGGCACGGGCCGCACTGCCACGGCCGAGGAGGCCGAGGAGGTCCACGCCGCCCTAAGGGAACTGCTCTTCGAAATCTACGACGCTAACTCCGTAATAGGGGTACGCGTCATATACGGCGGGAGTGTCAAGCCCGGCAATATCGACGAGCTCATGGCCCAGCCCGACATAGACGGGGCGCTCGTCGGGGGGGCCAGCCTCAAGGCGGAGGATTTCGCAAGGATAGTCAACTTCGGAAAACCGGGCTAACCACCCTCCCCCCGCTAAATTCCAAGTTTCAAGCATCAAATTCCAAACAATATCGAATGGTCAAAGCCCAAAATAACACGCCACGGGCGGATGTTTTGAACATTTGGATTTGGAATTTTTAATTTGTTTGGAATTTGGATATTGGTGTTTGGAGCTTATACTCCTTTAGTAGGCTGTATATTTTCCTTGCATTTCCCGAAGAGATGTTATTTAATTAAATATTATTTTCCCGGACGGAGAAGAATATGTACTCAGCCATAATCGCATTACATGTCGCAGTAAGCATCGTGCTCATAATCTTTGTGCTCCTCCAGGGCGGAGGCAAGGGGGCCGGTATAGGCTCGTCCTTCGGCGGTGGAGGCTCGAGCCAGGCGCTCTTCGGAAGCTCCGGCCCGACCACCTTCCTGACCAAGCTCACGGCCGCCTCTGCCGTGATATTCATGACAACCTCGCTCT
>JAZGJJ010000023.1 GCA_036482575.1 Thermodesulfobacteriota bacterium | reverse complement strand
GGAGGAGTTCGTCCGCGACTTCGTCTTCCCGATGCTCCGGGCCGGCGCGGTCTACGAGGGGCAGTACCTGCTGGGGACCTCCATCGCCCGCCCTCTCATAGCCAGGGCTCAGATGGACGTGGCGAGGAAGACCCGTTCCGACGCCGTGGCGCACGGGGCCACGGGCAAGGGGAACGACCAGGTGCGCTTCGAGCTCACCTACTCGTCCATAGACCCGCACATAAAGGTGATCGCCCCGTGGCGCGAGTGGGATATGCGCGGCAGGGCCGACCTCATACGCTACGCGAAGTCGCACGGCATACACGTCCCGACTTCGAAGAAGAAGCCCTACAGCGTCGACAGGAACCTCTTCCACACGAGCTTCGAGGGAGGGCCGATAGAGGATTTAACGAAGGAGCCGCCGGAGGACATGTACCTCATGACCGTCTCGCCGGAGAAGGCGCCGAACCGAGCGTCGTACGTGGAGGTGGGCTTTAAGGACGGCAACCCTGTCTCGCTTAACGGTAAGCGGCTCTCTCCGGCGAAGCTCCTCCACCGGCTGAACCTCCTTGCCGGCAGGAACGGTGTCGGCAGGGCCGACTGCGTGGAGAACCGGTTCGTCGGCATGAAGTCCCGAGGGGTCTACGAGACGCCGGGCGGGACCGTACTGCACGCGGCCAGGAGGGCCGTAGAGTCCATCACCATGGACAGGGAGGTGATGCACCTCCGGGACAGCCTGATGAGCCGCTACGCCGAGTTCGTCTACTACGGCTACTGGTACTCTCCCGAGCGGGAGGCACTGCAAAAACTCATGGACGAGGCCGCCTCGGGCGTTACGGGTACGGCGAGGATGAAGCTCTACAAGGGTAACGTAATAGTGGCCGGGAGGGAGGCGAAGGTCTCGCTCTACCACCCGGACTTCGCCACCTTCGAGGAGGACACGGTCTACGACCAGGCCGACGCCGAGGGCTTTATAAAGCTTAACGCCTTGAGGCTCAAGCTCAAGGCCATGACCGGAAGGAGGAAGCGTTAGATGAAGGTAGCGAGATTCCAGTCGGGGAACAACACCCCGTTCGGCATAGTGGAGGATGGCCTCATATACGAGGTCGAGGAGGGGAGTCTCAATAAGGGGAAAGAGGCCCGCAAGCTTGATGAGGTCAAGCTCCTCTCTCCGGTCACGCCGACCAAGGTCGTGGCCATAGGGTTGAACTACAAGGCCCACGCCGCGGAGTTCGACAAGCCGCTCCCCGAGGAGCCGATGCTCTTCCTTAAACCTCCCAGCTCCGTCATAGGTCCGGGCGACGATATACGCTACCCCTCGCACATGTCCCGGCGCGTGGACTACGAGGGGGAGCTCGGGGTGGTCATAGGCGTGGTGACGAAGGACGTCTCGGTAGAGAAAGCGCGGAACTGCATCTTCGGCTACACGTGCTTCAACGACGTAACGGCCCGGGACCTTCAGGGCAAGGACGTACAGTACACCCGCGCCAAGGGGTTCGACACCTTCGCGCCCATGGGGCCGTGGTTGGAGGCGGACATAGACCCCACCGACGTACGGGTCGAGACCTTCCTTAACGGCGAGAAGCGGCAGGACACGAGCACCTCGGACATGATATTCAACGTCTTCGAGCTTATAAGTTTCGTCTCGCGCGTGATGACGCTCATGCCGGGCGACGTCATAGCCACCGGCACCCCGTCGGGCGTCGGCAAGATGAAGCCGGGCGACGAGGTCGAGGTAAGGATAGAGGGGATAGGCAGCCTCAAGAACAAGGTCGTGGAAGGCTGAAGAAGGAGGATATAGAAAGCATGTCTGAAAGCTACATACAGAACCTTTTCGCCGGGAGGATAGGCGGCAGGAAGTTCGGCAAGGATACGGCGGTCTACAAGTTCGAGAAGATAAAGAGGGCAAAGGCCGAGGCCAGGGAGAAGGACCCGTCCAGGGAGCTCCTCGACCTCGGCGTGGGCGAGCCGGACGACATGGCCTTTCCCATGGTGGTCGAGGCCTTGAGGATAGAGTGCGCCAAGCCGGAGAACAGGGGCTACGCGGATAACGGCATACGGGAGTTGAAGGCCGCCGCCGCCATCTATATGGAGCGGGTCTTCGGCGTCGGGGATATAGACCCGGAGAGGGAGGTCCTCCACTCCATAGGCTCGAAGCCCGCGCTCGCCATGCTCCCGGACGCCTTCATAGACGAGGGCGACGTAACGCTCATGACCGTACCGGGCTATCCCGTCATGGCCACCCACACCGAGTGGCACGGCGGGAAGGTCGTTAAGCTGAAGCTCCTGGAGGAGAACGGCTTCCTGCCCGACCTGGACTCGATAGGGAAGGAAGACTTGAAGAAGGCGAAGCTTCTCTATCTGAACTACCCGAACAACCCGACCGGTGCCGTGGCCACCGTGGAGTTCTTCGAAAAGGTCGTGGAGTTCGCGCGCGCGAACGACATAGTCGTCGTGCACGACGCGGCCTACGCGGCCCTCTCTTTCGACGGAAAGCCTCTGAGCTTCCTCTCAATCGACGGCGCGAAGGACGTGGGCGTGGAGATACATTCCTTCTCCAAGGCGTTCAACATGACCGGCTGGAGGCTCGCCTTCCTCGTCGGCTCGGAGAAGGTTATAGGCGCCTTCGCGCACGTGAAGGACAACTACGACTCGGGCCAGTTCATAGCGATACAGAAGGCGGGCGTCTACGCGCTGGAGCACGCGGAGATAACCGATAAGATAGCGACGAGGTACAGGAAGAGGCTAAAACTCATGGTCGAGGCCCTCACCGACGCCGGTTTTTCCGCGGCCATGCCCAGGGGCTCGTTCTACCTTTACGTAAAGGCCCCGGTCGGGGCGGGCAAGGATGTGAAGTTCAAGAGCGCCGAGGACGCCTCGCAGTACCTCATAAAGGAGGCCCACATCTCGACCGTGCCGTGGGACGACGCCGGGAGCTATCTACGCTTTTCCGCCACCTTCCAGGCGAATAGCGAGGCGGGCGAGCGGAGGGTCGCCGAAGAGCTCGGGGCCAGGCTCAAGGCGCTCGACCTGGAGTTCTGACCACTTCCGGAGCTTATGTATGAAAGACCGGGCCTTCATCTCCATCGGCTCCAACCTCGGCAACAGGGTGTCGAACGTGGAGAGGGCCGTCGGTATGCTCCCCCGTCTCTGCCGGGGGTCGAAGGTGCTGAAGAGTTCATCCCTCTACGAGACCTCCCCCTGGGGCGTTACGGACCAGCCCCCCTTCATAAATTGCGTAATAGAGATAGAGACCGGGCTCGCCCCGCTCAAACTCCTCGAAGGGCTCAAGGCCGTGGAGACGGAGATGGGCCGTGAGCCTTCGGCCCGGTGGGACCCCCGGCTGATAGACCTGGATATCGTCTTCTATGGCGACAGGGTTATGGACGAGGAGGCCCTTATCATCCCGCACCCGCACGCCCACAGGAGGGCGTTCGTCATGGTCCCCATGGGCGAGATAGCGCCCGAGTTCACCCACCCCGTGCTGGAGGAAAAGGCGGAGGAGCTGGCCCGGACCCTTACTGAAGAGGGGGAGGGGGATGAGGAAATAAAGAAGTTGGGGGAGCTATGATACTGAGGCTTCTGATCCTGGCGGCCATCCTCTACCTCGGCTACCGGGTCGTCAAGAACT
>JAZGJJ010000022.1 GCA_036482575.1 Thermodesulfobacteriota bacterium | reverse complement strand
TATAAGCGCGCAGGCAATGAAGGTTAACAGAGGGATGGGTGTTTTAATGAGGAAGGCTATTGGGAAGTAGTACCACCAGCCCTCCCGGGAATACTCGCCCATGAGGAAGGCCGGGTGGGTGCCCTGGTAATGGGCGACGGCGTTATAAACGCCGCTTGCGAATATCCGCCACTGGGTGCCGTACAGGAGGAAGATCACCGCCGCGGCCACGGCCGATACGCCCACTAACGTGGTGAACGGTCTCTTTGACGTACGACCGGGGGTCAGGACGGCAAGAACCAGCAGCATGGGAAAGAGCATGATGGCGGAGTACTTCGAGAGGAGGGCCAGTCCCAGGCACGCGCCGGTGGAGACCATGTTCGTTACGGAGGGGGTCCTGGCGTAGCGCCAGAACAGGTATATCGTCAAGAAAGTGAAGAGCACCACCGGGAGGTCCTTGCCTGTAAACCTGGAATGGGCGATTATGTTCGGCTCGAAGCAGTAGAGGAAGAGGGCGAACAGGCCGGCGTAGTTGCCGTACAGCTCCCTCGCCCACAAGAATACCGCGAGGGCGAGAAGGAGCGAGAGAAACACCACCGGGACCCTGCTCCAGAAAAGAAGCTCGTCGGCGTTATCGTTCGCCTCGTAGAAGAAGTCGTTGGAAAAACCATACCTGGCCACCTGCGACTCCTCACCCCGCTCGGAAAGGGCCTGTAGGGGTGGAAGGTCGGGCTTAAGGAAAAGCAGTGGAAGTGCCGTAACGATCCTGCCAAGGGGCGGGTGGTCGTGGATAAAACCGAAGTCCCGCGTAAACAGTTCGGCGTAGCCGACCGATGGGTTTATCAGCTCGTCGAATGTGGGGGCGTCGTCCCGCATGCTGAGGATGGCCTGGGCGAGAAAACTCAGAAGCAGGACGAAGACCGCGCAGAGCTGAGCGGGGGTGAGCTTCTCCGGGCCCGCCGCGTTCTGCCGCGCTTCCACCGGATTTATTTCCATATCTATATCTCCATTCCCCGTTTATCCATGCGTCCCGCCCCTGCGCCGGAAGAGATAAAAGAACCCGAGGGCCGTTAACGAGAGGATCGTCGCAAGCGTTATATAAAGGCCCAGGCGGAAGCTCAGGGGCTCGTAACGGAAGACCACCTCGTGCGCTCCCTTTTCCAGCGCCACGGCTCTCAGGACCAGGTTGGCCCGCAGCACCTCCCTTTCCACCCCGTCCACGTAGACCTTCCATCCCGGGTACCAGCTCTCGCTCGCCACGAGTATCGCCGGCCTCTTCAGCTCGACATCAAGCTCTATACCGTTCATACGGTAATCTTTCACGACCACCCGCTCCTCGGCGTCCCCTTCTCCCTTCTCCCCCCCCTCCCCCTCCCCCGGGGGTTCTATGCCCGCAGCCACCCACGGGTCTTTGTGGAGAAGCACCTCCTCGCCGGGGAGGAACCCCTTCCCTTTCATCACGTCCGTGTACCCTTCGCCGTCTTCCATGATACGGACTTTTCTTACCAGGAAGAACCTCGGCAGGTAGTTCAGGTTTTCATAGACCTTGTATGCTTCTTTATCCTCAAACGCCTTCATCTCCGCCGTGCCGTCCGCCGCCGCACCTACGACTTCGAGCAGCCGGAACTCGTCTGACTCTATCGGCGGGATGGAAACCACGTACTTTACGTTAAGCATGGCGAGCAGGTTGGTGGAGTCCACCGCGGGTTGTATCTCTATAAGGTTTTTTATGAAGGTGTGGTCTCCCCTCTTCATTGCCGTCGCGCCGTCGATATTGAAAATATGGTGTTCAATGTTGAAACCTTCGAGCCTCTCCTTCCATGTGTCCAGGAACCTGACCGCGGTCCCTTCCTCTTCCTCCATCGTCTTCGGCGTGACGAAGACCCGGAAGAGAGAGGGGTCCTCGGGGAGGGACTTCATTACCTCACCCTCCCTGTGGTACTCTTCCGCCGTTACGCTGTAGTAGTAGCCCCTGTGCGCGAAGAAGAGGTCGGCCGTGAGGATCGCAAGAAGCAGTATCGGGAGGGCTTTCCTGAATGGCCGGGACCTTGAAGAGGCGTAGATTACGACCGTGGTGACGATGAAAAAGAAGAGCAGCCTCTTCGTATTGAACAGGTTTATCTCTACGTGGTTATATTCCGGGTAATCGTAGCCCCGGCTTATGAGAAGTTCTTTTACTTCGGCGTTGAAGAAGTTGAGCCCGCCGAAGGCAAGTGCCGCGAGGGTTGAGAGAGCGAGGAGCAGCAGGGCGGCCCGCTTCCAGCCCGCTCTCCCCTCTTCCATGCCCCTCCTGAGACTGTCGTAGCCCAGCCCGGCCGATACCGAAAGTAAGAGGATCGCGAGGAAAAGAAACTTGACGGGGTAGCGGATCTTATCGAAGAACGGGAACCAGTCGAAGAGGTGGCGGTAAAGGGGCGTATTCTCCCCCATGGCGAGCACGAGGGAGAGAAGGGCGATTAAGACAAACGGTAGGGCCCCTCTCTTTCTTTCGCGAAGGAAAAAAAGCGACATGATAAACGGTATGGCGCCCGTGTATATGGTCTTCAGCCAGCTTTGGTTCGACCAGTACTTCTCGTCCGACATAACATAGCCGTGGGGGTCCGTAATGAAGAACTGCAAGAGATCCTGGAACTTCATGGACCAGATGGTCGCGTCGGAATAGCTCAGCCCCCCCGCCCTTGTAGAGTATCGGGTGAGTTCGAGGAAAGGGAGGAGTTGTACGGCGGAGAGGAGAAGGAATATGGCTATTGCCGCCGCGAGGAGCCCGAGCCTTTTAGGCAGACGGGTTCCCCCCCCCTCCCCCTTCTCCTGCGACACGCCCCCGTCCATGGCATGGGGCATGAACACGAGAAAGAGAAGCAGCCCCGTCGTAGCGTAAACCACCTCTATACCGCCGCCCGTGAACATAACGGCCAGTATTACGCCGGAGAGTACAGCGTACCACCCCGACCCTCTCCGTAACGCCCGGAGGAAGGTTAGGATAAGAAGGGGCGTCCACACGACCGAAAGCAGCGTGTTCAGCAGGCTGTGGACCGATAGCAGGTAGCCGCCCAGCATGAAGGTAACGGCCCCGATGAGCGAGCCGGCCGGACTTGCTTTTAACTCACGCAGGAGGAGGAAGGTGAAGAGGGCTGCCAGAAAATAATGGAGGACTATTATCCAGTTGAAGGCGATGTCAAACGGCAGAAGCAGAAAGAGGAGGTTCGGGGGATATAACACCCCCGGCTGGAGCGTGGCCAGAAGCGGGTGGCCGCTGAAGGAGTACGGGTTCCATAGCGGGAACTCGCCGCTGAACACGGCCTCGACCCACAGTAACCTTAGCGGAATAAAAAAGACCGAGAGGTCTCTCTCGGTCAGGAGGTAGGTCCCGTTCAGGACGGGGTGGAAGTACAAAACGGCCAGGAGGGCGAGCCATGAGACAACTAAAAATTTTTGCAGTACGCTCAGGCTCGGACCCTCACAGGCCGCTTTGCACGAAATCAGGTTAGAAGCTATATGCTACGCTCGGCCCGTTGGCGCTGTTCAGCGTCAGGGTCATGGTGTAGGAGTTGACCGGATCCACATATATCGTAACGGTCGTGTTGGTATCCGACCCGTACGTAATGTTAGCGGCTGTAACGGTAGGCCCGCCCGAGATGTTCGCGTCGCAAAGGATCTGACCGTTAGAGGGACACCCTGCTGTTGAGCTGGTTCCCGTTTCGTACGTCTGAGCATTGTCAAGCAGGTACTGCGCGTGGAGCATTGTGGCGGTACCCATTATCGCTCCGGCGATACCCTTTGCCGTGGAAACCCTCGCCTCCTCACTCAGGTCTATGAACCTCGGTATGGCCACTGCGGCGAGTATGCCGAGAATGACTATGACCATAACGAGCTCGATCAGAGTAAAACCTTTGTTATTTCTTGGCATCTGCAGCCTCCTTTTACGTGCTGTTTTTGACGCTTCAATTTTTAACTATACCGAATAATACTATATTGTCAAGAAAAAATCAATAAAAATTCTTACGGCCCCTTCGAACGACTCTTACTTGAAGCCGCTTAAGCGCTCAGGTACCGTCCTCAACCCACCTCCGCCAGCTCGAGCCTGTCCCGCCATCTGGCCTTGAGGACCGCCGTGATACTCCCGGCCTCCGTCCCTTTAAGCTCCGGGTCGGAATTCAGGAAGTCTCGCGCCTCGTCCCGCGCCTTCTTGAGGAGAGAGAGGTCCGCCATCGCCCCCTTTGTCCTGAACTCCGGTATGCCCGCCTGGCGGGTGCCGAGGCCGAGGAAGTCACCCGGTCCCCGTATCTTCAAGTCCTCCTCGGCTATGCGGAAGCCGTCGGTGGTCTCTTCCATGACCTTGAGCCTCTTCCACGTGTCCTCCCCGCCGGTATGCGCGGCGAGAAGGAGACATTGGGAGGCCCGCTCCCCCCTGCCCACCCTCCCCCTTAACTGGTGGAGCTGGGCGAGCCCGAACCTCTCGGCATGCTCGACGAGCATCACCGTGGCGTTCGGCACGTCCACCCCGACCTCGATGACGGTGGTGGAGACCAGCACGTCTATCTTCTTCTTTTTGAACTCTCCCATGGCGGCTTCCTTCTCGACCCCTTTCATCCTGCCGTGGAGGAGCCCGACTTTGAGCTCGGGGAAGATATC